>QILU01000136.1 GCA_003233475.1 Ahrensia sp. | reverse complement strand
TGAGAAAGGAACGGAACTGAGAGGGTCCAGCCCAGTTTTGTTGGCTTGTCGTCCTGCCATTCTTTGATGCCGATCACCATATCATCGTGGCCCAATTCCGGCTGGTCGTTGTAGGTGGAGAAAATTCGGTCCCAGATGGATAAGTTAAATCCGTAATTGGAATCCGTTTCGCGCACAATTGTGGAGTGGTGAACCCGGTGCATGTCTGGCGTTACGATTAAGGTGCGTATAATTGCATCAAGTTTGAGGGGTAGTTTGGTGTTTGAATGGTTAAACAGGGCGAGGCCGTTCAGGATTATTTCAAACATGATTACAGCGACTGCTGGGGCGCCAAGCGCTATGACCCAAGCGACTTTCCACACCATGGAAACAACAATTTCAATGGGATGAAACCGAATGGCGGTGGAAACATCTATATCCCGGTCTGAATGGTGCATCCGGTGGATGCGCCACAGGATGGGGATTTTATGGGACAATAAATGGGACAACCATACGGCAAAATCCAGAACCACAATGCTTGCCAGAATGGCAACCCAGAGCGGCGCATCAATCAGATTAAACAGGCCCCAGCCTTTGGCGCTGGCCCAAAGTGCTACCCCCACGGCGGCGGCGGGAAATAAAATTCGAACGACCATGCCGTCAAGAATAACGATTGTAATGTTGGTGAACCAGCGGTTTGATTTGAGCATGGTCAGTTTGCGCCGGGGGGTGAAATATTCGGTCAAAGCAAAAAGCGCGAACAGCCCGAGGAATACACCCAGCCGAATGAAGGCTTCGTTGTTTGATATGATTTGCTCGAGGTTCAAGATTCTGACCTTAAATTATGTGTCGCCCGGTTTTGCAGGACAAACTTTTTAACCAAGCAGTTCATCGATAGCTTTTGATAAATTCTCAAAGGTCGGATCCTGGTCAAACTTCTCACCATTAATAAAAAGTGTTGGCACCGCTCTGACACCAAACTTATTTTGACCTCGGTTTTTTATTGCATTCAATTTCGCGAGTAATTCTTTGTTGGTGAGGCAGGCATTGAAGGTTTCTTCTGTAAATCCGCCCTCTTTTGATATTTGAAAGAGGGTTTGCGCCGGGTTTTTCGAACTTCTCCATTCCTGCTGTTTCTGGAAAAGCAGGTCGATCATCGAATAATAATTTTGTGGCGGTGAACAACGGGCCAATAGAAAGGCGGCAGAGGCGCGCGCATCGAAGGCGAATTCACGGATAGTGAAACGTATTTTTCCGGTGTCGATGTATTTCCTCTTCAATTCCGGGAATACCTCTTCATGGAACCTTTTGCAGAAGGGGCAACTCATGGATGCGTATTCGGTTAAAATTATTTTGGCGTCTTTTGAACCCAGGTAAATTTCAGGCAACAGGGGATTATCGAAAAAGCCGTCTTCAGCCGCGAGCGCACCAGTGGTGAAGGACGGTAATACGGGCAGAAAGCTTGCGGAAGCGGCGCATTTGAGGAGATGTCTGCGGTTGAGTTTCATGGTATTTTTCCTCGGCTTAAGGGTTAGGTTTTAATCGGCGATTACGGGTTAACTTACAACTCAAACATATGTTATTGAAAATCCAAATTCAGATGAAGTGTTTTGTAGTTCCTTGTGGCAGATAACGGGTGGTTAGGGAACGTGACATATTGGTTGCGATTCCAATTTGTAACCACGACCTAGAATATAAGAAAGCATAAAAATGAACAATCAAGCAGGCGATGACCCCCGTAGTGCATTGGAGAATACCCAGTTGAAAATTGCCGCGGTGGTGTTGCTCGGCATGATGGCAATTATTGCCTCGGTTTTGGCTTTTCAGCATATTGGCGGGTATATTCCGTGTGCTTTGTGCCTGGAACAGCGCATACCTTATTATGTGGGAATGCCAATAGTTTTTCTGGCGATAGTGTCATCCTGGCTGCGCTGGCCGATGAAATTTACCAGAGGATTATTGTTTCTGGTCTTTGTTGCGCTTTGTGTGACGGCTTTGCAGGGCGCTTATCACTCCGGGATTGAATGGGGTTGGTGGCAGGGGCCAGCAGCATGCAGCGCGGCGGTGGGTGGCGCTTCCAGTACAGAAAGCTTATTGACTCAACTCGCCACAACCAGACCGCCTTCCTGCAATGAAGCGGCGGGGCGCTTCCTGGGTCTTTCCTTTGCCGGGTGGAATGTGGTGGTTGCTCTTGGATTGGCCGTAATCGCTTTCAAAGGTGCGTTTGGAAGAGAAGCCTGATTATTAGCACTGGTTCCAATTCTTCCCCATTGGTGATTCAAGCACATTATGGGCTTGACGATGTATCCAATAAGTAGCCATTCTCTTTTTACTAAAGTGGAATTTTGGATGCCGCTCGAAGGTTCAATTTATTTTGCCCGCTGCGCACCCTTAAAAAATTGGCACTGCTGACGTTGGCAGGCTGTACTCAGGAGGAAATACATGACTGATAATAAAACCAAAATCGGTGTTGATCGCCGTACATTTGTAAAAGGGTCCGCAGCAGTTGGAGCCGTGGCTTTGGCAGCGCCCGCAATTGTGCAAAATGCATATGCCGCAGCTGAGATTAATATTCTCATGTGGTCGGACTATCTGCCAGACACTTTTATCAAGAGCTTTGCAGAAAAAACCGGTATTGAAATCAAGTTTACCGGCATTGGCTCCAACGAAGAAATCATCAACAAGATGAAAGCCAACAAGGGCCAGGGTTTTGACCTCGTGTCACCAACCAATAACCAGGGCCTTGAATGGGGTCCGTTGGAATTGCTGCAACCCTTCGATATGAAAAGGGTTGATATTGATAAAGTTAATCCGGCAATGGCGGCTATTGGCGATAAAGACTGGAGCTTTAACGGCAAGGGCGCTCATTGGTTGCCTCATATCTGGGGTACTGAAGGCGTTGCCTGGCGTACAGACCTTTATTCACCTGAAGGTGGTGTACCTTCCTATGGCGCTATTTGGGATGAAGCCAATGCAGGTAAAACCATGCTGCGTCCGCATTCCGGGATGTTGTGTGCCGGCCTGTACATGGAAACCATTGGTGCGCTCGACAAGGGTGCCATGTGGGGGGCGTACGAATCTGAAGCAGCTATGCGTCCGGTTTGGCAGACTGTTGCCGATTGGTGTATTGCCCGCAAAAAGAACGTTAAGCTTTTGTGGAACGATGCCGACACCCAGAAAAACGGCCTGCTTAAAGAGGGCGTTATTGTTGGCCAGACTTGGGATGGGCCGCCGCTGGCGCTCAAAACCGCCGGTGAACCCGTTCAGTATCAGGCTCCAAAAGAAGGTTCTATGGCCTGGGTTGACGGTATGTCTATGCCGGTTGGTGCCAAAAATATTGATGAAATTTATGAATTCATCAAATATGCTTATGAGGCTGCTCCTGCCGGTGAAGCGATTAATCACCACGGGTATAACTCGCCTGTTCTTGGTGCCGACAGAGAAGCCAACGACAATTATAAAAAGAACTTTGCGGAAGCTTATCCCGGTGACGCGCTGTCTAACCTCAACCCATGGCCGCCGCAGGCTCCGTGGTACGGCAAGGTTCGCACCGAGTATGTGAACAAGTTCAAAAGCGCTTAGGCTTAACCGTTTCAAAAATATACCCCGGGTGCTTCGGCATCCGGGTTTATCTAATAATTCAGGTGTTTGGTACGGACGTAAAATTTGGCCAGAACATCGTGCTGGGAGGCCTTTATGAGTTCAGGCGTGGGTGTTGATTTACAGGATATGTGGATCAAATTCGGCGATTTTGTCGCTGTTCGTGAAGCGAATGTGAACATTAAGGGCGGCGAATTCTTTTCATTTTTAGGCCCTTCCGGTTGTGGCAAGACCACAATTTTACGCGCCGTATCGGGGTTTCTGGAGCCAAGCGACGGCAAGGTGCTGATCGGTGGCAAAGACATGGCGGGCAAAGGCCCAAATGAACGCCCGACCGCGTTGATATTTCAAAATCTTGCCCTGTTTCCGTTGATGAAGGTCTGGGAAAACATTGCGTTTTCCATGGAAGTGATCGGAGCGAGTGCCACTGAACGGCGCAAGCGGGCCGATGAATTGCTGGACATGATTGCCTTGACCGGGCAGGGGGACAAGCTCCCTTCTGAATTGTCCGGTGGACAAAAACAGCGGGTGGCAATTGCCCGTGCACTTTGTGCGGAGCCGGATGTTTTGTTGCTTGATGAACCGCTTTCCGCGCTTGATTTGAAACTGCGCCAACACATGCGCACTGAATTGCGCGAAATTCAAAAGCGGGTTGGCATTACGTTTATCTACATCACCCACGATCAGGGTGAAGCACTGACCATGTCCGATAGTGTGGCGGTGATGAAGGCCGGAATTATCGATCAGATTGCCGATGGCAAGTCGATCTATAATGATCCTTCAACCGCATTTGTTGCGTCGTTCGTTGGTGAAAACAATATGTTGCGCGGTAAAGTTTCCAAAATTTCAAAGGGCTATGCGGTGGTAGAAACAAACCGGACAGGCACCTTGCGGGGGCGCATTACAACCGGGGCGGTGGGCAATATGAAAGTCGGCGATGATGTTATGATGTTCATTCGACCGGAGGCTTTGGAGGTTTCCGGGAAAAAGAGTTTAACCGACACCCGGATTGTTGCCCACGTGCACCATTCGGAATTTGAGGGCCAAAGTTACAATGTCTTTTTGGAAGGCAGTCAGGGCAAAGAACTGAAAATGTCTTTGATAAACCGTGGCGAATCCCAGCTGTTCGAGCCCAATGACAAACTGGTTTTACAATATGATGTCGATCAGGCGGTCATTGTGCCGGCAGGCGAACTGGCCAGCGAGTAGCGACTATGAGCAAATTCATGGGTAATTATTTCAGGAGAAACGGCTCTCTCATGGGGTGGGCCTTGATAATTCTGGTTGGGTTTTGGACAATCATGCTGATTGTGCTGCCGCAGCTTTATATGTTCAATCTTTCATTCCGCCCCCATTTGCCGCCGCCGGAAATGGGCGGGCCAAAGGATTTTCTCACCTTAGAGAATTATCAGTATCTGGTTTTTGGCGCGCAAGGAAATGAAGACGGGTACAACAAAGTTGATCTGATGGTGTTTGTCCGCACCTTGATGGCGGCAGCGTTTGTGACAATTCTTGATCTGCTGTTGTGTTATCCGCTTGCCTATTTTCTGGGCCAGACCAAAGGCGGTGGGTTTGTTCGCATCCTGGTGTTGTTGCTGATTATTCCCTATTGGATCAACGAAATTCTGCGCGCTTTTGCCTTCAAAATTATTTTCGGCGACAGCGGGGTGATCAATGAATTTTTGATGCTGTTCAGTATAATCGACAGCCCTATTGATTTTATCCGGGCCAATGTCGCCCTCTATGCGGGGCTGGGTTATGCCTATATCCTGTTGATGATCTTCCCCATGTATAACGTCATTGAAAGCCTCGACCGCAATCAGATTGAGGCCGCGCGGGATATGGGGGCGTCCTGGTATACCATCCACAAACGCATCGTTATTCCCTACGCCAAACCGGGCATTGCATCGGGCTGTACCATGGTGTTTATGTTATCTGCCGGGGCGCTGGCGGCGCCGCAAATTCTGGGTGGGCCGTCGAGCCTGTGGTTCACCCAACTGGTTTATCAATGGTTTAACACCGGCGGCAACTGGCCACAGGCGGCGGCCTACGCGATTGTATTGCTGGTGGCCTGTTTGATAATCGTGTTGACCGTGATGCGGATATTCAAAGTGAATATGGGGGATATCGGCAAATGAGATCGCAACCCCTTTATATCCAGATTGGAATGTCGCTCTACCTGTTGATGTTCTTCACCTACCTGCTGGGGCCGCTGGTTTTGATGGGCATCACGGCTTTCAATTCGGCTTCTTTTCCGCAGGTCTCTCCGTGGGAGATTTTGTCGTTTGAATGGTTTACTAAACTGTTCAACGATAACCGAATTTTGGAGGGGCTGAAAAATTCGCTCTATGTGGGTTTCTTTACCGTCATTTTATCGGTCTCCATGGGGCTTGCCGGTGCGTTGGTTTTAACTCAAATCTGGCCCAAATTGCGGGCAACTTATTATACGCTCATCATCGCACCGATTCTTGTTCCAGGCGTGGTGATCGGAATTTCGACCCTGGTGTTCTGGGCGCGGATAAACCAGATGTTGGGTCTGGCTCCGGATTCCTATCTGGCCAATGGTATTTTCCTCACGGTATTGGGACAATCCACTTTTATTGCATCTTATTGCATGTTGGTATTTGTGGCCCGGTTGCAGCGGTATGATACGGGGCTGACGGAAGCGGCGCTGGATTTGGGTGCCACCCATTTGCAGGCTTTCCGCAAAATTCAATTGCCGTTTTTAATGCCCGCCTTAGCTTCTTCAGCAGTGTTGGCGTTCCTCGCTTCTTTTGAAAATTACAACACCACAATCTTCACCCACCAGAAATATGCCACTTTGACAATCGTGTTGTCGCAAAAGGTTCGATACGGAATTGATCCTTCGATTTCGGCGCTGGCCTTTATTATCGTTTGTCTGACCGTGTTCTTCGCTTTGATGAATGAGGTTCGTACCCGCCGTGCGCAACTGGCGCTTGCCAATGGTGCGCCGGTTGGTGTTGTACGCAGGTCTGGCTTTCAAATGCCGAAATTTTTTGCTGGAAACCCGGCGGCCGTCGCCTTGGCGATGTTTGTTGTTGGCGCGGTTGCGATTGTTGGATTCTCGCAGGTGTATAATCCGGAACCCGCCAAAGCGGTGTTGTTGAAAGAAAAACGTGCCGCACAAAAAATTCGTATTGATGCGCTGCAAAAAAGGCTTGCAGAAGAACGCCGTGCCAAGCAGATGAAAGGTCCGAAAGTCTTTGAAACCAAAGATCAGGATAACGCTGTAAAAAAACCGGGAAGCAATGCGTTTGGCGATGTGTTTAAGACCGATAATCTGGAAAAGGCTGCGGGCAAGGACAAGAAAGAAGAAACACCGGCCAAAAAGAAACCCGGCTCCAGCGCCTTCGGCAATGTGTTTGATACAGAAAACCTGAAAAAGGTGAAACCCGAAGAATAGGG
>QILU01000033.1 GCA_003233475.1 Ahrensia sp. | reverse complement strand
TTCGTGGCTATATTCAAAAAGAGCTGAAAGCCGCGTCAATTGCCAAGGTCGTCATTGAACGCCCCCATAAAAAATGCCGCGTGACCATTCATTCCGGTCGCCCCGGTCTGATCATCGGTAAAAAAGGCGCAGACATTGAAAAGCTGAAGAAAAAAATTCAAACTATGACGTCTGCGGATGTGTCTTTGAATATTCTTGAGAAGTTGATGCGACCATTGTTGCCCAATCCATTGCCCAGCAATTGGAACGCCGTGTTGCGTTCCGCCGGGCCATGAAGCGTTCGGTGCAATCCGCTATTCGGCTGGGTGCCGGAGGAATTCGTATTAACTGCGGTGGCCGTTTGGGTGGTGCAGAAATTGCCCGCATGGAATGGTACCGTGAGGGCAGGGTTCCGTTGCACACACTTCGCGCTGACATCGATTATGGGGTTGCTGAAGCTATGACGGCTTACGGCATTTGCGGAGTGAAAGTGTGGATTTTCAAAGGTGAAATTCTGGAACACGATCCCATGGCCTCCGAGCGCCGTTCGATTGAAGCGCAGGAATCCGGTGGTGGCGGTGGTCGCCGCCCGCGTAACTAACGCGCGCCGGTAAAGGATAAGAACAATGTTGCAACCAAAACGCACAAAATACCGCAAGGCCCACAAGGGGCGGATTCATGGCAATGCCAAGGGTGGAACATCCCTGACTTTCGGCCAGTATGGTCTAAAGGCACTTCAGCCTGACCGGGTTAACGCCCGTCAGATTGAGGCTGCACGCCGTGCCATCACCCGTCACATGAAACGTGCCGGGCGTGTTTGGATTAGAATTTTCCCCGACCTGCCAATTTCGTCGAAACCGACCGAAGTTCGCATGGGTAAGGGCAAGGGTGCACCTGAGTATTGGGCAGCACGTGTTGCCCCTGGTCGGGTGATGTTTGAAATCGATGGTGTGAATGAAAAAATAGCACGCGAGGCGCTTCGCCTTGGTGCCATGAAATTGTCTGTGAAGACAAAGTTCGTTCAACGTATTCAGGACTGATTAGAGCCGGTGAAGCCGGAAATTAAATATAAGAAAGGTTGAGGCAATGAAGCCCAGCGATATTCGCGCGATGAGCGAAGACGAGATGAAAGATGAACTCGTCAAACTGAAAAAAGAGCAGTTCAATCTGCGCTTCCAGACGGCCACAAACCAACTGGATAACACCGCGCGCGTTCGGCAGGTTCGCCGCGATATCGCCCGTATTCAAACCATTGCCCGCGTAAAGCAGGCCGAAGCCACAAGCGCTTAAGGAAAGATTATGCCAAAACGAATTCTACAGGGCACCGTCGTTTCCGATAAAAACGACAAAACTATTGTGGTGAAAGTGGAGCGTCGCTTCATGCACCCATTGTTCAAAAAGGTTGTGCGTAAAACTAAAAACTACAAAGCGCATGATGAGAAAAATGTGAAAAAAATTGGTGACCGGGTTTCCATTCAGGAAACCAGACCGATTTCAAAAGACAAGTGCTGGATTGTTCTTGAGGCTTAGGCCTTTTTAACAAACCCAACATTCAAGAATAGAGGCGCTCAGGCGCCAAACAAATAAGAAGAGAAGTGCCATGATTCAGATGCAAACAAACTTGGACATTGCCGACAATTCCGGCGCGCGCCGCGTCATGTGCATCAAAGTGCTTGGCGGCTCAAAGCGGCGCTATGCCGGTGTCGGTGATACCATTGTCGTCTCCATCAAAGAAGCGATCCCGCGCGGCCGTGTAAAAAAGGGTGATGTTGTAAAAGCCGTCGTTGTTCGCACGTCAAAAGATATTCAACGCGCCGATGGCAGCGTCATTCGTTTTGATACCAACGCCGCAGTGCTGGTTGACGCTAAGGGTGAGCCAACAGGAACACGTATTTTTGGCCCGGTTCCACGGGAATTGCGCGCCAAACGTCACATGAAAATTGTCTCGCTCGCACCCGAAGTGCTGTAGAGCCGCAAAGCAGGGCAAAAAGGAATTCAAGCTATGAACAGAATTAAAAAAGGCGACAATGTCGTTATTATAACAGGCAAGGATAAGGGCCGTTCGGGCACTGTTCTTGAAATGATCACAAAAACCGACCGGGTACTGGTTCAGGGCATCAACATGGTGAAACGCCATACCAAACAGTCCCAATCAAATGAGGGTGGTATTATTGCCAAGGAAGCGTCAATTCACATTTCCAATGTGGCGATTGCGGACCCGAAAGATGATAAAGCAACCCGTATTGGATACAAAAAAGGCAAAGACGGCAAAAAAGTCCGGTTTGCCAAACGTTCAGGAGATCTGATTGATGGCTAAATCAGAAAACGAGCCACGGCTCAAAAAATACTACACCGATACTGTTCGCAAAGAGATGCAGGAAAAGTTCGGCTACAAAAATTTCATGCAAATGCCCCGGGTTGATAAGATCGTTATCAACATGGGGGTGGGTGAATCCACCGCGGATTCCAAAAAAGCCGGCGTTGCTGCCGCTGATTTGACACTGATCGCGGGCCAAAAAGCAATGGTGACACGGGCCAAAAAATCCATCGCGGGTTTTAAGGTTCGTGAAGACATGCCCCTTGGTGCCAAGGTCACCCTTCGCGGTAACCAGATGTATGAATTTATGGATCGTTTGATCACAATCGCGCTGCCGCGTGTGCGGGATTTTCGCGGTCTAAACCCAAAAAGCTTTGATGGCCACGGCAACTTTGCCATGGGTATCAAGGAACATATCGTGTTTCCGGAAATCGACTACGACAAGGTAGATCAGATCTGGGGCATGGACGTAATCGTATGTACGACGGCTGATACGGATGATGAAGCGCGTGAATTGTTGCGCGCCTTCAACTTCCCGTTTCCCGCTCCAAAAGAAGAAGAGGAAGCAGCGTAAGCTGAACAATCTTCGAGCGGATTGGCATGGTGCCCACTCGTAACGGCAAACGAACAAAAGGATGAGAGCATGGCGAAAGTTTCAGCCATTGAAAAGAACAAAAAGAAGCAGCGTCTGGTGGCAAAATATGCCAATAAACGCGCTGAATTGAAGGCAATTATCAACAAGCGTGATTTGCCGATTGAAGAACGCTTTAAGGCCCAGCTTGAGCTGTCTGCCATGCCGCGTAACGGGGCAAAAACCCGCGTACGCAATCGCTGCGGTGTGTCAGGCCGTCCGCGCGCCAATTATCGTAAACTGGGGATTTCACGTATTGCGTTGCGTGAACTGGGCTCAAAAGGCCTTATTCCCGGTCTCGTGAAATCAAGCTGGTAAGGGGAGATTAGCTAATGTCTATGAACGATCCAATCGGCGATATGCTGACTCGTATCCGCAATGGTTTGATGCGCGGAAAAGGTAAAGTATCTACTCCGGCGTCCAATCTACGCGCCTCGGTGCTCGATGTTCTTGAAGCTGAAGGTTATATTCGCGGTTATACGCGCACCGATCACGGTAACGGCAAGGCCGATATTGAAATCGAATTGAAATACTTTGAGGAAGCGCCGGTAATTCGTGAAATCACCCGTATTTCCAAACCTGGACGGCGGGTGTATTCTTCCGTAAAAAGTCTGCCCCGCGTGGCCAATGGTCTCGGTATCTCAATCCTGTCCACACCAAAAGGTGTGATGGCAGACCACGATGCCCGTGAGCAAAACGTTGGTGGCGAAATTCTCTGCCGGATATTTTAATCCGGCAGTTTTTCATGCGTGGTAATTGCCTAGTAAGGGCAGGTATCGCGTGTAAATGTAAATTGGAAACCCGAAACGGTTTCAAAACGTTAGGCGAATAAAACAATGTCACGCATTGGTAAAAAGCCGGTCAGTATTCCTGAAGGAGTGACCGCATCACTGGACGGACAAACCGTCACCGCCAAGGGCCCGAAGGGCGAACTGAAGTTCGTTGTGAATGACCTTGTGCTGGTAAAAATGGAAGAGGGTGCCATTACGTTGAACCCTCTTGAAGATTCAAAGTTGGCCCGCTCCCAGTGGGGCACAACGCGCACCATGATCGAAAATATTTTCACCGGTGTGAAGGAAGGTTTCAGCAAAACGCTGGAAATCAACGGCGTTGGTTACCGTGCAGCAATGCAGGGTCAGAACATTCAACTGTCCCTTGGGTTCAGCCATCAGGTGATTTACAAACCACCCCAGGGCGTGACCATCGCATGTTCCAAACCAACAGAAATCGTCATCACCGGCCATGACAAACAGGTTGTCGGGCAAGTTGCTGCTGAAATCAGGGCATTCCGCCCACCGGAGCCTTATAAGGGCAAAGGCGTGAAATATGCGGATGAGACAATTTTCCGCAAAGAAGGCAAGAAGAAGTAACCACCATGGCAAACAAACTTTCAACCAAGCAGCGTCGCGCTGCCCGTGTTCGCCGCAGCCTTAAGAAGGTTTCCGGTGGCCGTCCCCGTTTGAGCGTGCATCGCTCCAATGCAAACATTTATGCCCAGATTATTGATGACGCGAATGGCAACACCCTTGTCGCGGCCTCTTCTTTGGACAAAGACTTCAAAGGCAATGGCGGTAACGTCTCTGCCGCTACCGCTGTTGGAAAACTGGTGGCTGAACGGGCTAAAAAAGCCGGTGTCAGCGACGTGGTTTTTGATCGCGGGCAATTTCTGTTCCATGGCCGTGTAAAAGCGGTTGCGGATGCGGCCCGTGAGGGCGGATTGAAATTTTAATAATTTCAGATGCGCTTAATCAAGCGCGTCTGACAAATTCAAGAGGACAGTAAGTCCCATTCACCGTTGGCAGCGAACTTTACCGGAATAACAGGGGTAAAAGCGGTGCCGATTAAATTTTGTGCTACCGGAAAAGAATAAGGAACAGGATATGGCACAAGGACAAGAAAATCGCGGCGGTCGTAACAATCGTCGTAATGAAGAGCCGGATGACGGCATTGTTGATAAGCTCGTACACATCAACCGTGTGGCGAAAGTTGTAAAGGGCGGGCGCCGTTTCGGATTTGCCGCACTTGTTGTTGTTGGCGATCAAAAGGGCCGGGTTGGCTTTGGCCACGGTAAAGCGCGTGAGGTGCCGGAGGCAATTCGAAAGGCTTCTGAGGCCGCGAAGCGAGAAATGATTTTCGTTCCGCTGCGCGATGGTCGCACTTTGCACCATGATGTTAAGGGCCGTCACGGGGCGGGCAAAGTTTTGCTGCGTGCAGCGCCTCCAGGAACCGGTATCATTGCCGGTGGCCCCATGCGTGCGGTTTTTGAAACCGTCGGAATGTCTGATGTTGTGGCCAAATCCATTGGTTCTTCCAACCCCTACAACATGATCAGAGCCACCTTTGATGCCTTAAAGCGCCAAATGCACCCGAAGGATGTTGCCGCCCAGCGTGGATTGAAATATTCCACCCTGCAGGCCCGTCGCCGTGATCTCATTGGTGCCGAAGAAGCGGGGAACTAACCCATGGCTGACAAAAAAACAGTTACGGTTGAGCAAATCGGTAGCCCGCTTCGCCGCCCAAAAGACCAACGCCAGACCCTGATCGGTCTTGGCCTGAATAAAATGAACCGTCGCCGCACCTTGGAAGATACCCCTTCTGTGCGCGGTATGATCAACAAGGTTTCTCACCTCGTTCGTGTCGTCGACGAAGCCTGATCGGAGAATTGTTATGAAACTGAATAATATTGCCGATAAAGCCGGTGCCAACCCAACGCGCAAGCGGGTAGGGCGCGGTATCGGATCTGGCATGGGCAAAACTGGCGGTCGTGGCGTAAAGGGGCAAAAATCCCGCAGCGGTGTGGCAATTAAAGGCTTCGAAGGCGGGCAAATGCCCATCTATCGCCGCTTGCCAAAACGTGGATTTTCCAATGCAAAATTTGCCAATGATTATAACGAAGTCTCCATCGCCCGTCTTGAACAGGCGGTGGTCGACAAAAAGCTGGATATCAAAAAACCCATCACCGCCACCACTTTGAAAGAAGCCGGAGTCATTCGTCGTGAACGCGATGGGGTGCGGGTTTTGGGTGGCAGCGACGCCAAATCCAAATTCAACTTGGAAGTCGCGGGCGCATCCAAAGGCGCCATTGCAGCAATTGAAAAAGCCGGCGGCAGCGTGAAAGTGCTGGTTCAGTCAAAACCCGAAGCGGCTGAAGCCTGATTTAGCAATTAAGACCCCGGGAATGAAATAATTTCCCCGGGTCTGTTCCGGCCGGGGGCGAAATTCACGATTTAGTGGAGGCCAGCATTTCACGAGCTGAGCGACTTTTAAGCTTGATTGAAGAGTTCAGACGCCGTCGTCGCCCCGTTTCCGGAAACGATCTTGCGCAAAGCTTGGGCATTTCAATTCGTACACTCTATCGCGACATTGCCTCATTGAGGGCGCTTGGGGCCGGTATTGAGGGGGAGCCAGGTGTTGGATATGTTCTGCGCCCAGGATTCCTTTTACCCCCGGTCATGTTTACAGTGGAGGAAGTGGACGCCCTTGTTCTTGGGTCGCTCTGGGTGGCAGATAAGGCTGACAAACCACTGGCGGAAGCCGCCCGTAAAGCGATCGCAAGATTGACAGCAGTTATGCCGATTGAACTTGTTGATCGCGTTGAAGCGCAATATCACGTCATTGGGCAGGGCGAATATTCGCATCAAGAGACGTTTGATATGGCAACTGTGCGGCAGGCAATTCATCTCGAACACAAGTTGCTCATTTCCTATAGCGATGCGGCAGGCAAAAGTTCTGAGCGTGTGATATGGCCATTTTTTATTATCTATTTGGATGGCAAACGACTCATTTCGGCATGGTGTGAGTTGAGAGATAACATCCGGCATTTTCGTACTGATCGCATTGCGTCACTTTCGGAAATATCATCGCGATACCCACGGCGTCGCCACGAGCTCATAAAGCTTTGGCGAGAGGCTGAGGCTTAAGAAAACGCACACAAATGACTACTGCCACTTCCTGACATGCGAGCCTGTTAGTTTTCCTCTGTAACCAGAAGAATTCAAATGACATCACAAAACAATCAGGAAAGTCAGACAATGGAACATGATCAAATTCACTCAACAATCGATACGAATAATTCAGCGGTTGCCGCTGGTGATATGGAGGCTATTCTTGCCACTTTTGAGCCAAACGGCGTCTTAATGGGTCAACCCGGAATGCCCGCCATGGGAACAGCGGCGTTACGGGAGGCTTTCAAGCAATTCATGGCGATAAATCCAAAAATTACCGTTACGAACGACGAAGTTATTCAGGCAGACGATATTGCCCTTCATTCTTCCACGTGGAAAATGTCAGGAAAA
>QILU01000001.1 GCA_003233475.1 Ahrensia sp. | reverse complement strand
AATAAAGGCATTTTGCGAGCCAATGGCGATAATCAAACCGCCCCCCAGAGCAAACCCCTCAAGGGCCGGGAAAAATAAATCAGGATTGATCAAAACAGTGACAACTGGTCGTTTGGCTTTTTGAGGGGCGGCTTTATGTGCTCTACCTGCTGCTGAATTTCAATGCCAGCATTATTGACCTTGTTCACAGCATCGCCAATGGGAATCCATTCGAAATAGTCATCGCGAACCGGTTGCATAAGATCGAGCACGCCGCGCGGTTCCTGAATTTTGCAATCAAGCCAGCGGTCATAATCCTGCGGGTAAATCACCAACGGCAATCGGTGGTGGATCGGGGCAAAGCTTTGGTTTGTATCGGTTGAAATTATGCAGCCGGTATCAATTTCGCTGCCATTTGCGTCCGAATAGGTTTCCATCAAGCCGCCAAAGGCAACCAGCCCGCCGCCCTTCGGTCGAACCAGATAGGGCTGGCTTTTTTGCCCCTTACTGTTTTGTCCCCGGCCATACCGCTTCCATTCATAAAACCCGGAGGCAGGCACGAGCATTCGGCGGTGACGCATGGCGTTTCTGAACGACGGCTTTTCAATCGCGGTTTCGGCCCGGGCATTGGTGAGTAAGGTGAATTTTCCAGGGTCTTTCACCCATGTGGGCACCAAACCCCAACGCAGCAGAATTGCTTCCCGGTTTTCATCATAGCCGTTGCCCACCATGAGAATGGGTTGAGTCGGCGCGATATTATAGCGCGGCGGCATTTCCGGTTGCATTTCGGCGGGTCGCTTGATGTTGAGGGCATCAACCAAAATGCTCCACGGTATATCAAGGCTGTAACGGCCGCACATGGGTATTCCTCACCAAAGTTTCCCTTGTGTTTACACCACCACAAACGTTAAGCGAAGCCATGTCTTCGCGCCAATATCCAAAAACTCCCCTGCTCGCTGCCAGCACCGCGATTTGGCGTGGGGACAGTTTTTTGCTGGTACTAAGAAGCGGCGGCCCGAATTCTGGAACTTGGGCCATGCCCGGCGGTTTGGTGGAGGTGGGGGAAACACTGGAACATGCCGCTGTTCGGGAAGTTAAAGAAGAGACCGGACTGGAATTAGACCGGGTGGTGTTCAACCGCAACCATGAAATTATACACCGGGACAAAGAAGGCCTGATCGAATTTCACTACGTTGTTGCCATGTTTGTAAGCCGGTGCAATGAAGGAACAATTGTGGCCGGAGACGACGCGGCGGATGCGGACTGGTTCACAGGCGAGCAAATGAGTGCGCTGCCGCTGACTGATCAAACAGAACAATTTGCCCGCGAAAGCCGGGCTTTTCTCGATCGATTCACCTGATTGTATATCGCCCCTTGCATCCATCAATGCATGAATTAAAACGGGGCATGAAATTTCGTTTAATACTCTTGTATTTTCTCCTGCTGCCCGCCGGGGTGTTCGCTCAAGATGCTGAGCCGACGTTGCCCCCTGCCCAAACTCAAGCACCGGCACCGGTGGAGCCCAGCGCACCCTACGGTAACCAGTTGCAGCGCCTGGCGGAAGTTTTGGGCTCCATCCACTATTTGCGAACGCTTTGCGGTGCCAATGAAGGATCCAAATGGCGCGATATCATGAACGGTCTTATTGAATCGGAAAAGCCCGGCCCCAAACGCAAAGAGCGGCTTATTTCCCGGTTTAACCGCGGGTATCGTGCCTTCGATGAAAGTTACGGAAGTTGCACGTCATCAGCGATATTTGCGTCTGAGCGCTATATGAAGGAGGGGATATTGCTCACCGAGCAGATTACCGGACGCTATGGTCGCTAGCTGCATCAAGTCCTGCCTCACTGAAATCTCAACCCGATCCCAAACAACAAATGTATCATACCTTTGCTCAAGTACTGCATTTGCGATAAATTACGTTGCCTTATGCATAATGAAAAACAGTCAGCTCTGCGCATTGTTCAACAATTGCTCCCAGATAGATTGAGCGACAATCCCAGCATCTCGATCACGTCGGCGAATTTGAAACAGTTGCGAATGGCGTGGTGGGTAACCTTCGACGTTGAGTGCAACCAACTGCCCGCAATTAAGCTCATCCCTAATCAAATGCTCCGGGATACCACCCCATCCCCTCTTCGCCAGCAGCACTTCCTTTTTGGCGGCGAAATCTGAAACCGTCCAGCGAAGGCCACCCGGCAATAAGTCTCTGCTTTGGGAATGAGCACCACTACTACTATCGGCGACAACTACCTGAATGTAGCTTTGCATCTCTCTGATCGTTTTCATTTGGCTGCTTTGCGCCGGTTCAAATTCAGGATGCGCAACGGGGATTATGTTGACCATCGAACAGGGAACCGCTTCCACTTGATCAGCTGGAACACCATCCATCGTCGCGATGATCATGTCGGCATTGTCTCTTAGCAACCGCTCAACGGGCCCGCCCATGGCCTCAGTCGATAATCGAATATGGGTAGCGGGATATGCAGCGGTTACGTCTCCAACGATTTTCAACAATGGAGCCAACTGGTAAGTCGCAGTGACCGCCAGGAACACTTCTGCTTCTTGTTTGGCGCTCAGGCTTTTTGCCATATCCCCCAATTGTCGCATTTGGTGCAATGCTCTCGTCGCTTGCCGATAGAACACTTCACCAGCAGGTGTTAACTTCGGTCTGTATTCTTCGCGCGACAGCAAGACAATATCGATTTCGTCTTCCAGCTTTTTAAGCATGTGGCTCACGGCAGATTGAGATCTATTCAGCCGTACCGCCGCAGCCCGAAAGGTCCCTTCGCTAACGATGGCATCAAGAACCACCAATTGCTCATAGGTCATGCTGTTGCTCCGCCTATCGTTTTATATGATCTAATAAATCAATTATGATAATAATAATTCGATATTATCATTAGATCAACTTGTTTGGTAATTTCCTCAAAATTCAATGATGAGTTCGATTTGAAAAGGAATGAACCATGAAGCTATTTTATAAACCCGGCGCCTGCTCTTTGGCATCGCATATCGTTTTGCGTGAAGTTGGAGCGGTATTCGAACTTGAGAAGGTCGATACTGACACGGGCCTTACAGAACACGGCCTCGAATATGGGAAAGTCAATCCCAAGGGATATGTCCCGGCCTTGAAGCTGGATTCGGGTGAAACCCTGACCGAAGGTGCATCTATCCTTCAATATATCGCAAGTCAGAACCCAGATAGCGGCTTGTCACCGGTAACGGGAGCCATCGCCCGCGCCCGGCAGCAGGAATATCTGAACTACGTGGCTTCCGAACTGCACAAGTCGTTTGGACCATTTTTTTCTAATACCGCTACCGAAGATGACAAGAAGAAAGCTAATGTGAAGGTTGCAAAGAATTTCGACTACATAAACGATCTGTTCAGCGACGGTCGATCTTACCTTCTTGGCGATGATTTCTCCGTAGCTGACTCTTATTTGTTTGTCGTCAGCAACTGGTCAAACTTTGTCGGCATAGACTTAAAGAAATGGCCGAATGTTGCGGCCTTTGTCGAGCGCGTTGCAAAACGCCCTGCTGCGCAAGCCGCGATGAAGGCAGAAGGGTTGATCAGCTAATGGCTACACGACAAGATTTTACTGATGTTGTTGGCGTGCTGGAGGCCTATTTCGAAGGCCTCTATCGTGCCGACAGCAAGAAGCTGGGGCAAGTCTTTCACCGTGATGCACGATACGTGAACACGGTCGAAGGCGATTACATGAATCATTCGATCCCGGAATATTTCGACATTATCGACCGTCGCACGCCACCCGCAAATAGTGGAGAAACCCGGTCAGACCGGATTATCTCCATCGAATTTGGTGGCCCAAGCATGGCGTTCGCCAAAGCGGAAATGACCATGCTTGGGCGCGACTATCTCGATTTTCTGGCGCTCATATTTGACGACGACCAATGGTGGATCATCTCAAAAGTCTTTTCCTACACCCCCAAATCGCAGGAGGCGTAAATGCCCTATGTAAATATCAAGATCACACGAGAAGGCGGACCAGATGGCACTGGCCCCACCGCCGAACAGAAAGCCGCACTGATTAAAGGAACCACAGACCTTTTGGTTCAGGTGCTCAATAAGAGCCCGGCAACAACTTTTGTAGTGATTGATGAAGTGGCGCTGGAGGATTGGGGTGTGGGCGGATTACCCGTTACCGAGTATCGAAAGGAGCAATCTGGATGAAGTATTGTTTTGCAAACTTCAGATTTTCAGATCAGGATCGAATGAACAACCTCGTGAGAACTCACAACTAAAGCATGTCGCATTTAACCGGATTCAATCGGCATGCTTTAAGTCTTTGTTATTGCGCGTGTCTTTATCCCAAAACCGGTGCCCACTTTTGGGAGACACGCTTTAGCTAGCGGCGTTAACCTTTAATGCAGGCAAAACCGATGCCCGGTTTATTTTCCGCGCCAACCCGGCTAAGTTGCCACAGCTTGCGAGGGTGAGCTGCTTTGCTTGAAAAAACTTTGGATAAGAAAAATGCTGCTGGATTCTTCTGATAACCTCGACTCTCTCATCAAGGAAGAAAAGCATCGGGTTGCATTGGAATTTTTTCAAGACGCGTGGAACAGCGCTGTCGAAGAAGGAATTGAACCAGCAATTCTCGCTGAATCCGCCCTCATGACCGCCCTGACAAGATTGTACGGCAATGAGGGCGAAATGTCGGTTGAAAAACTGGTGAAAAGCCTGCCTGCCCGTCTGGAGAGCGGCCATTTTGATGCTGCGCGCAGTTTGCAATAATATCAATTTTACGTCGACACTCCAATCTCGACTTCATTTACCGGAAAAACCGTGATATTTGTTCCAGCAATGGCAAATTTGCCTGATTGTTTGGGTTTCCTATGTTCATGAGACTGCTCCATTTCCACACAGTTATGTTCCTGGCAACCCTGCTTGGATTATGGTCATTCAATAGTGTGCTCGCAGCGCCTACGAAGAAAGTTCCCGCCAGCAGGGCGATTGTGTCGGAAGAAACGGTGGAAAAACCTGCCGGATCTACCGATATTCAAACCGCTGAATCCGATGTGGATTCCGTGGTGGAAGTGCCCTTGGATGCGTTGCCGGAAACCAAGCCTAACGACACAGAAGATGCCGAGGAGGGCGCGACAGAAGGTGGGGAAGAAAATGCCGATGTCATCCGCAACCAAATGCCACCGCCACCCGTTATGCGGGATTTCTCAAAACTGCCCGCGCCTGTTCAGCGCATGAGGGAACTAATTATCGAAGCTGCCAAAAAGGGGGAAATTGAAGCTCTTCGTTCATTGCTGGGAATTGGCGAAACCGCCACCACCGTTTCCATTGGCGGACTGGAAGGTGATCCGATTGAATTTTTGAAGGAGACCTCAGGCGACCCTGAAGGTGTTGAGCTTCTTGCAATTTTAATAGAAGTTTTAGAAGCAGGTTATGTTCATCTGGATGAGGGGAATGAGGACGAGCTGTTTATCTGGCCGTATTTTTATGCCTGGCCGTTGGATAAACTCACACCACCCATGAAAGTTGAGCTTTTCCGAATATTAACTGCGGGTGATCTGGAAGACAGCGAAAGTTCCGGCCGCTATATTTTTTACCGTGCCGGCATCAAACCCGATGGACGGTGGGATTTTTTCGTGGCCGGTGATTAACGCATGTCTCCCAAAAGTGGATACCGATTTTGGGATAAAGACACGCGCAAAAAATGGCTTAAAGTATGTCAGTTGAATTTAGTTAAATACGACATGCTTTAGGGCCTGCAATTCCTGCAATAATTCATTACATTGTTGTCATGATTCATATTGCCCACCTTGAAAGTCGCGCGCTGCTTCGCCTGCATGGCTCAGAAGTCGTTTCTTTTCTGCAAAACCTCATTACCTGCGAAGTTGAAAGCCTTGGCGTGGACGGAGCGGGATTTGGTGCACTGCTTACGCCCCAGGGGAAAATTCTGTTCGATTTTTTCGTGCTTCGAGAAGAGCAAGGTTTTCTTCTCGATGTAGAAAAAGATCAACGGGCCGAATTGGCCAAACGCCTGACATTTTACAAATTGAGGGCTGATGTCTCAATCGAGAATTTGGAAGATAAGATATTTGCAAGTTGGGGGGAAGAAAGCCTTCCCGGTACAACAGACCCGCGAACCCCATCCCTTGGCGCACGTTCATTCGGTGAAGAATTCACAGCTAATTGCGATGAAGCAGACTGGAACGCCATGCGTATCAAACAGGCAATGCCTCAATCGGGCCTTGATTTTGCATTGGAAAGCGCATTCCCTCACGAGGTCCTGATGGATCAGTTTGGCGGGGTCGACTTCATCAAAGGATGTTATGTGGGACAGGAAGTGGTCTCGCGCATGCAACACAGGGGCAACGTGCGAAAACGCGTGGTTTGTGTCTCCGCTCATAATGGAGAGGCATTGCCTGAATTTGGCAACGATATTGTTGCCGGAGAGCGAAGTTTGGGAAATATGGGCAGCAGTTTGGGTGATACCGGTCTTGCAATAATTCGATTGGATCGAATGGCAAAAGCTTTGAGCGACAACGTGCCGATTACTTCTGCGGGCGTTGCACTCACATTCAGCCGCCCTGAATATGCCAGTTACGAGTGGCCAGTATGAACAATCAAAATACCGAATCCCCCCGGGCGTGGCAGCGAATGTTGTCTGGCCGCCGATTGAATTTGTTGGATCCTTCACCCCTTGATGTGGAGTTAACAGACATAGCCCACGGTCTGGCCAGAGTGGCCCGGTGGAATGGCCAGACCCATGGGGACTTCGCCTTTTCAGTTGCTCAACATTCTTTGCTTGTTGAGCAGGTGTGCGCCCTGTTACTGCCAAATATTACCCGTGATGAACGGCTTTATACCTTGCTGCATGATGCGGCGGAATATGTCATTGGCGACATGATCTCCCCGTTCAAAGCAGTGGTGGGTGGGGCTTATAAAGAAGTGGAAATCCGGCTGGAGGGAGCCATTCATTTGCATGTTGGTCTTAAGGCTCGTGCACCGGCAAATTTAAGAAAATCGATTAAAAGAGCAGACAGTATCGTTGCCTATTTTGAAGCCAC
>QILU01000022.1 GCA_003233475.1 Ahrensia sp. | reverse complement strand
TTGATCCAGGTGCTTTTGCGTTCAGGGGTATCTTCTGCGCAAAAGCGAATGACATCGGTAAAGGCAGTGTCAAACCTGACTTCAAAAACCTGTTGGCGAACGGTGCGCGCCAAACGGCTGGGAATGTGGAATTCATCCAATGGAATTATACCGCGCAGCTCCGGTTCCACCCAGAACAGGCCCGGGTCGTCGACGGATTCTGCCATAGGAAATATTCCGCAAGCATAGGCTTTTAACAAAACCTGCGGCGTAATTTCCATCATCAGGTCATCAACACCCGACATTTTCTTACCTTAGTCCTTTTTATTGGCCAGATATTTTTCCAGCCAGTGAATGTTATAATTGCCTGCAATCACATCCTTGTTGCGAACAAGATCTTGAAACAGGGGCAGGGTGGTTTCAATTCCACCCACCACAAATTCATCCAGCGCACGGCGCAGACGATTAAGGCATTCAGCACGGGTTCGTCCCACCACGATTAATTTTCCGATCAGACTGTCATAATAAGGCGGAACTTTATAGCCGGTGAATACGCCCGAATCGACCCGAACCCCAAGTCCTCCGGGGGGATGATAATTGGTAATTTCGCCGGGTGAAGGCACAAATGTTCGGGGGTTTTCCGCGTTAATCCGGCATTCAATTGCGTGGCCCTGAAATTTTACGTCCGATTGTTCAAATGAAAGGCCCAGATTTGATGCGATGCGCAATTGCTCGTTTACCAGATCAATTCGGGTAATCATCTCAGTAACAGGGTGTTCAACCTGCAAACGGGTGTTCATTTCAATGAAATAGAACTCATCGTTTTCGTACAAAAATTCAATAGTGCCCGCACCGGAATAACCAAGTCCGGCTATTGCGTCTGAACAAATCTTACCAATTCGTTCCCGTTGCTCTGAGTTGAGGGCAGGGGAATTGGCTTCTTCAAAAACTTTCTGGTGACGGCGTTGCAGAGAACAATCGCGTTCCCCAAGGTGCACGCCTTTGCCTTTGCCATCACCCATAACCTGAACTTCAATGTGCCGGGGGTTGGCGAGGTATTTTTCGATATAGACGGAATCATCGCCAAACGCGGCCCCTGCTTCGGTGCGGGTGGTTTGAAGTGCGGTTTCCATTTCCGCTTCATTGTTGACCACGCACATACCGCGGCCCCCGCCTCCGGAAGCGGCTTTGATTATCACAGGATAGCCGATGTGGGTGGCAATCCGGCGCGCATCGTCAACTTCAGTTACCGCGCCGCTGGAACCGGGAACAACCGGAATTCCCAGCTTCTCCGCGGTTTGTTTTGCCATTATTTTGTCGCCCATTATCCTGATATGCTCGGCGCTGGGGCCAATAAAGGTTATGTCGTGGGCCTCAAGGATTTCAGCAAATTTGGCGTTTTCGGACAGGAATCCATACCCTGGATGAATGGCATCCGCGCCGGTAATTTCACAGGCCGCGATTATTTCATGCACCTTTAAGTAGGAATCGCGCGAGGCCGGCGGGCCGATGCAAACACTTTGGTCAGCCAGTCGCACATGCATGGCATCCGCGTCTGCGGTGGAATGAACCGCAACCGTTTCAATATCCATTTCCTTGCAGGCCCGCAAAATTCGCAGTGCAATTTCGCCCCGGTTGGCAATTAATACCTTTTTGAACATAACAGGTTCGCCTATTTCAGAGTGATCAGCGTTTGGCCAAACTCAACTGGCTGCCCGTCTTCAACATCAATGGATGCGACAATGCCATCCTGGGTTGAAGGAATTTGGTTCATGGTCTTCATGGCTTCAACGATCATGATCGTTTGGCCTTTTTTGACCTTATCACCAACCGAGATAAACGGGTCGGCGCCGGGAGCAGGGGAAAGAAAGGCTGTTCCCACCATGGGAGAGGTTTCGGATTTGCCGGAGCCGGGGGCCGGGTTTTCAGCGCTTTCGGCAACAGTTGGTTGCGGGCCGGGGGCGGGCGGCGCAACTGGAGCGGCAACAGGGGTTGGCATTAAAACCCCGCCGCGAGAAAGGCGAATATGAAAATCTCCTTGATCAACTTCAAGCTCGTTGAGATCGGCCTCATTGAGCAGTGTTGCCAGTTCACGAATCAATTTTGTGTCGATGGCTGATTTTTTTGCTGGCATAATGTGTATTGCCTCTTTTTTTTGTTGTCCGCGTTATGAAGTTTTGTTTTGAGCCTGTTGGCCTAAATGGGTGAGCATGGCTTGTAATGCCAGTGTATAACCTGCGGTGCCCAATCCGCAAATTTGTCCGATGCAGGCACTTGCCATCATTGAATGGTGGCGGAATTCTTCGCGGGCATGAATGTTTGAAATGTGCAATTCAAGCACCGGAACATCAATGCCTTTTATGGCGTCGTGCAAAGCAATCGACGTATGGGTGTAGGCACCTGCATTAATGACAACGCCTATTGCCGCGCTATTGGCCTGGTGTATCCAGCCGACCAGTTCGCTCTCTGAATTGCTTTGCCGAAAATCTATCGCGCAGCCGTTTTCTGCGCCAAAGGATAGGCACTCTGCTTTCACATCATCCAGCATTTTTGCGCCATAGACTTCCTGTTCGCGTTGGCCCAACAGATTAAGGTTAGGCCCGTTCAGCACAAATATCGGTTTTGAAAGTGATTCTGCCATTTTTGCCTCAGATAGGAATAGGTGCCTTGTCTGCGATAATAAATGGCATAAGGGTTCGCTCAGGTCGACCGGAAAGGTTTAAGTGCAGACGGTTTTTCCGCATTTGCGGACATTCTGGATCTTTTCGAACAAAACCTGCTCACCAAGAGCGCCAAATATGACTTCGTCACCAATGACATAGGAAGGCGTTCCATTGATTCCCAGTTGGGTGGCCAAATCGTTTACCTCGCGAAAGGCACCCAGAACATTGCTCTTTTTCGATTCTTCATTGATGGAATCAATGTCCAAATTCATATCCTGGGCTACCCGCAGGGCGCGGTTTCCGTCCTTTTGGCCATTGCCGCCCAATAAAAGGACGTGGAATTCTTCATATCGATCGGGAAACAGTCTATAAACAGCGGTCGATATTCGGTGGGCTTCCACCGAACCTTCGCCCAATATGGGCAGTTCTTTCATGACAAATTGCAAATTAGCGTCGTTGCTCAAAAGCGAATCCATGTCTTTCATGGCTCGCTTGCAGAAAATGCAATTGTAGTCGAAGAATTCAACCACTGTGACGTCTGCATTTTTGTTGCCTATGGAGGCCTGATTTGGGGATCTGAAAATTAAATCGGAATTTTCCGCTAAAGCTTTAGCGATTCGTTCCTTGGCCTCTTTTTCGCGCTTTATTTCCAGGGCCTGTTGGACTTCCAAAATTATTTCCGGATTTGCGATGAGATACTCACGTACAATTTTTTCAATGTTAGCCTTTTCTTCGGGGCTGAACGCCTGAACCGGCACAAGGGATGCTGCAAGTATGGCCAATGCCAGCAATGGTGTGGCGAATTTGCGAATTGTTGATTTTAACATGCCGTCTTCTTTCTGAGTGAGGCTTTGATTCTATTTAATCTCAAGTATATCCTGAGCGCGAAGCCATCTGGGGCTGCCACGCTTAAAACTTTTTTGTGCGCGTTTTGCGAAGTTTTTTGCGTCTTTTTTTCTACCTGTTCGTATGGCATAATTGGCGGAAGCTAATAGAGCGCGCGGGATATTTCCTAATTCTCCGTAAGCCTGAGCGAGATACTGATAACCCGCAACAGCGCTTGGGTCTCGTGATACTCCTTTACGCAGTTGAACGATAGCTTCTTTTATATCCTTTTTGTTACCGCTCTGTAAAAGCGCGTGGCCAAGTTCAATTCGGATGAACCCTGCGCGGGTTCGATCAAGTTTCACGGCCCTGCGGAAAGATTTAGCCGCCAATTTTGGTTTGCCGGAGCGAAGCAATATTTCCCCTTTCATTTCGTGGACGTAAGCATTTTTTGGTTGGCGCTTCAAAACCGCGTTTATCTGGGGAATGGCTCGTTTAGGGGACCCGTACAAATGGGTAATAATTGCTCGCCCATAAAGACGGGCATTGGCCGACAGTTTTTTGTTTCCCAGCAACGCACGGGCATAGCGGTCACCAGCGGTGTAGGCCGCAATTTTTGCCCGGATCATGTCGTGGCGCTCGCGTAAACTGGCCGATGCGCGCTTGTTGTAGTAGGGGCTTTTTTGGATAACCGTTTTTAGCAGTGCCAGCCGTTGCGCCGGAAGCGGATGGCTGAGAGTGTATGGGTCGATTTGTCGTCCAACCAGCGCGGCATCGCTGTTCAATTGACTGAATGTGGTCAAAATGCCCTTGGCGGATTGTTTGGTTTTCCGAAGCAGGGAGACGGCTGTTCTGTCTGCCGATGTTTCTTCTGATCGCCGGTATTTCAGCAAGCCGCGCAAAGCGAAACTGCTTCCACCGGCGGCTACCGCCAGGCCGGCTGAGCCAATTTGGCCGTTTTTAGAAGCAGCCCCGGCAATGCCGACACCCAACCCGAGCAGGGTTGTAAGGCGCGCAACTCTGGTCGCGGTTTCCAACCTTTGGCGCAACCGGATTTGGTGGCCGCCAACAATGTGGCCCAGTTCATGGGCAATCACGCCGATAACTTCACCGGGGGTTTCCGCGCGTAACAAAAGACCAGTGTTCAAGAATACGCCCCGCCCGCTAACGAAGGCATTAAAACTGTTGTCGTTGACAATGTTGAAGCTTATTGACCCCGGGCGTAACCCGGCAGCTTTCATCAATGGTCGCGCATATGAATTTACCAGCGCTTCAATTTCTGCATCGCGAACAAGCGATATTCCGCGCCTTTGAGCGCTGGCCTCGAAAGTGGCTGTGAAGATCAATAAAAGAGACAAAAAAGCCGGCAGGAAAATTTGTCTGGGGAGGGGGTGTAGTTTCACGGTTTCAAATACTTTCAAACAAAATTGGCTGGCATGTCAGTTAGCAATCTTTTAAGTAGATCTTAGCATGATTGAAACCTAAAAACGTGATCAAATTTTGGCGAACATGCAAGTCGATGCGAATATCAGCTCGCGGTGACGTTGGGCCGTTTCATGCTGATTTTTGTAAACTTATTGGAAGAATGCCGTGGATATTCCTTTTCTCGAAGAACTGTTTGCACCTTTTGGCGATGTTACCGTTAAAAGATTCTTTGGTGGGCTTGGTGTTTTCCATCGCGGCATTATTTTTGCCAGCGTGATACAGGATGAATTCCGCTTCAAGGTGGATGATAGAAACAGAGCCGACTTTGAAGCCGAAGGCATGAGGCAATGGGAATATGAACGAAAAGGTAAGCTTGTTGCCATGAGTTATTGGACGGTGCCAGAGCGGCTTTTAGACGATCCGGACGAATTCACAATATGGGCAGAACGGGCCTTCCAAGCCGCCGTTCGCGCCGATCAGGCGAAACTGCCCAAACAACGTAAGTTAACGGAAATTTAGCCGCCGGATTTTGTAGATTGCAGCATGAATGCCGGGACGTGGTCGCCTAAGCCCTGTGGTGTTCGTCCGTTATTCTTGTCCCGGTCTTGATCGGTTTTGCGGCCAGCAGGTCTTTGCGGTTTTTCCCGGTTTTCAGAAACTTCTGGTTTTTTCAATTCTTTTGGTTTTTCTTCGTGGTTTTTTTTACCAGAGGCTTTTTTAACGGGGCTTTTAGAGTGGGGTTTTTCGGGTTTACCAGTCTTCTTTGTATCAGGCGTTTTACGCTCGACTTGGTTGTTTCCCTCGGCACCCACGTAATCAATTTTATCGCCGGTTAAATCGGTAATGGCTTTTATGTATTTGCCATCTGCCGGGGTGATCAGGGTGAATGCCCAGCCATCCCGGCCGGCCCTGCCACATCTGCCAATGCGGTGCACATAGTCTTCCGGATGAATTGGCACATCATAGTTGAAAATGTGGGATACGTCCGGGATATCAAGACCGCGGGCAGCAACATCGCTGGCTACCAGAATTTTTATGTCCCCTTTGCGAAAACCCGCAAGGGTTTCGGTACGCGCTTTTTGGTCCATATCCCCGTGCAGGGAGCCAACCGAATATTTCCGCTTATAAAGGGATTTGTAGACCGCAGCCACGCTGGTTTTTCGATTGCAAAAGATTATCGCGTTGTTGAGGTTCACAGCGTTGTCGATCAGGTCTCGAAGCACGGCGCGTTTTTCAATATCTTTTTTCGGTGCCGATACCAGCTTTTGTTCGATTGTTTCAGACGTTGTGGCGGCGGTGGCGACGGCAACAGGCACCGGGTTTTGCAAAAACTGTTCAGCTAGCTTTTCAATTGCCGGGGGCATGGTGGCCGAGAAAAACAGGGTTTGGCGGGTGAAGGGAACCATTTTCACGATGCGTTCAATATCGGGAATAAAACCCATGTCCAGCATGCGGTCGGCTTCATCAATAACGAGAATTTCCACCCCGTTCATCAAAATGCGACCCCGCTCAAATAAATCGAGCAAACGACCCGGCGTGGCAATCAGCACATCGGCACCGCGGTCGAGCTTTTTCATTTGCTCATCAAAGGAGACACCACCGATCAGCAACGCCACGTTTAACTTATGGTTGGTGCCATATTTATTAAAATTTTCTTCCACCTGTGCCGCCAATTCGCGGGTAGGTTCTAAAATTAATGTGCGCGGCATGCGGGCACGGGCGCGGCCTTTTTCGGTGAGGGACAGCATGGGCAACACGAAGGCGGCTGTTTTGCCGGTTCCCGTTTGGGCTATGCCCATAACATCGCGCCGTTGCAAAATATGAGGAATGGCTTGTTCTTGAATAGGGGTCGGCTCTGAATAACCGGCAGCTTCCACTGCGGCGAGCACTTTTGGACTAAGTCCGAGGTCAGTAAATTTCATGTATTGTTTGGTCTTTTCGACTGGTATGCACGAAGGCTCTCGCGCGGATTCGGCAAATCGCCGTTATTGTTTTGAAAGGCGGGTTTCTGAGAATTCAAAAACACTCCGCTTCACCTAAAAGGTGTGTGCCCTAGGGGTGAAGTAGGGAAAAATTTGTTAGAAGTCAATGATTATAGGACGAGGCTAAACGTCGAGTGTATCTCCATCAGCAAACCGGGCGTTTTCCTGGATGAAGTTGAAGCG
>QILU01000158.1 GCA_003233475.1 Ahrensia sp. | reverse complement strand
AAGACATGGTCGTGACCGTTAGCCATAGCGGTTATATTAAGCGGGTGCCGCTTGCCACCTATCGTGCCCAGCGCAGGGGCGGCAAGGGCCGCTCAGGAATGAGCACCAAAGACGAGGATTTTGTCACCCGCCTGTTCGTGGTGAACACCCACACCCCCGTCGTGTTCTTCTCATCCCGTGGTATCGCCTACAAAATGAAGGTCTGGAAACTTCCCCTTGCCGCCCCACAGGCGCGCGGCAAGGCGTTGATAAACCTGCTTCCTTTGCAACAGGGCGAGAATATCACCACTATTATGCCCTTGCCGGAAGACGAGGATACCTGGGATACGCTGGATATCATGTTCGCCACCAAAAAAGGCACGGTGCGGCGCAACAAGCTTTCCGATTTTGTACAGGTGAACCGCAACGGTAAGATTGCCATGAAACTGGAAGATGATGATGGCATTGTGGGAGTGGAAACCTGCTCAGACGATGACGATGTTTTGCTGACCTCAAACGCGGGGCAGGCAATTCGCTTCCGTGTTGGGGATGTGCGGGTGTTCTCCAGCCGGAATTCTGTTGGCGTTCGCGGTATTAAAATGGGTAAGGACGGGGAAGTCATTTCCATGGCCATCATGCGCCACGCCCAATCCGATCCGGCAGAACGCCGTGCGTACTTAAAACGCGCTGCCGCAGACCGGAGGGCGCTTGCCGGTGAAGAAGCGGGTGATGGGTCAGAAAACGCCGATCTTGATGCCCCGGATGATGATGAAGAAAACACCGAAGAAGCGGCGCTTAGCGTCGAGCGTTACGCAGAAATGGGTGCCGAGGAGCAATTTATCCTGACCCTGACCGACCAGGGTTTTGGCAAACGTTCCTCCAGCTACGATTTCCGGGTTTCCGGCCGTGGTGGCAAAGGGTTGAAGGCGACAGACCAATCCAAAGTTAAGGAAATCGGCCAACTGGTCGCTGCGTTCCCCATTGAAGATACGGATCAGATAATGTTGGTTTCCAATGCCGGGCAGCTTATCCGAGTACCGGTCAACAATATCCGCTTCGCCAGCCGGGCCAGCAAGGGAGTAAGGGTGTTTAAAACCGCCGACGATGAAGCAGTGGTATCTGTGGAGCGCATTAGCGAACCGGAAGAAGACGATGACGATGCGGTGGAAGAAGCTGAAAATGGAGTGGAAAACGAAGACACTGCTGAACCGCCGCAAGGCGAACAGCCTGATGATGATTTAAGTGGAGATGAGGAATAAAGGAGCCAAGTTCTGGGCGGGAGTATAAAATACGGCTCAATCGTCGCCCAAAGTCTTATCCATAAAATCTCCTGCAGCCAACCAAACTCACCTCATGGCGAAACATCGAGTACAGTAAATCAATAGGGAAAAACCGGTGCCAATGCCATTAAGCTTGGGTACTGCCCCTAAACAGTCAAAGAAGAGAAATGGTGCCCCCACCAAGATTTGAACTCGGGACCTACTGATTACAAATCAGTTGCTCTACCAACTGAGCTATAAGGGCATTAGAAGTTTAGTAGCGGCTAAAAGTTTCAATTCTGTTAGCCGTTTATTTAATTGTTGGTCGGATTACCGTATTCATAAAGCTCCCGCAAGGGCGAATTTGAAATTGCGCTAATCGCGTAAAGTCAGTCGATCCCCCCGTTTTTCATAAGATGCGAGGGATTCTAAAAACTGCTGCCCCAACAGGCTTTGGTCTAACTTTCCCGGTTCCGCGACAAGCACCGTGAGGTTTTTACGCTCAATACCGCCAAGATAAAGTGTCTCTATTTTAGCCCTTGCCGATCGTCCGGTTCCGTTGGCTGTTTGGGTTATCACCGTAAAAGAAAGTGCTTCGATATTTATACCGGCCAATTCGGCATCTGAAGCACTCAAAACGATAGCCGTTGCGCCGGTATCAACCAAAAAACGCACGGATTTTCCGTTTACCCCGGCATTTGCCTCAAAGTGCCCATTTTCGGAACGAATGAGCGTTACTTCTGTGCGCCCCTCATCATTTGTGGTGGAGATCGGGCTGCCCGGAACCAGGCCGCCAGTCAGGCGTGAAGCCATATCCTGCATGTCATAGCGAAAAACATATCCGCTCATGAGTAGCAGAATAATAACAACCCAGACCGCCATTTGCTTCAAGGTGTCGCCAAATTTAATTCCCCGGCTGAACACCCCGCTGCCAATGAGAACCGCCCACAAAGCCATGACGGAAAATGCTGCGAATTGGTTGGACTCAAACCCCAGCGTTTTGCCAGTATCACCGCTGGCAATGAGCGCTATTAAAACAAGGCCCATTATTCCGATGAAGATCCAGAAAAAACGTCCCATGGGCAAAATTCCTTAAATCTTTGAATTGGATGTTATTTCGAGTACATCGCGTTGTGTGGCAGCGTTGCGCTGGCGAGCGCGTTTTGTCACTCGCCTTGGCCGCCGCTCTAGTTTTGATATCCGTGAGGGCAAAACATCCGCCATGAGTCTGGTGCGCTGCTCAGGTGTGAAATCAATCCATTCGGCAATTTCTTCTCGTGTTCTGCCGCAGCCATAACAATGGCCGGAATTTTGTTCGATGGAACAAATAAGAACGCAGGGTGATTTGATGTTTTCCATTGCCCCTACATAACAAATACTAGAGCGAGCAAAAGCCCTGCTTCGCTAATTTGTTGAGTGGCCCCTAACGTATCCCCCGTATGGCCCCCCACATAGGTTTGGCTAAGACGGCTCATGCCAAAGACAAGAAGTTGCAAAACAACAAGCGCAACAATAAATCCCCAAACTCCGTATATGAATAGAATTATCAAACAGGCGGGCAGGAGGAGAATGCCTGCGCGGAAAAATGTCTGGAAATCCGGGCCGCTGTAACGGGCTGATAAACCAGCATCATCCTTTTTGTTTTTGCGGCTTGTGGATACCGCAGTTCGCGCAGCAGGTAGTGTTAGCCATGGCTGCAACATGGCGAACCGGGATATGCTAACGATGGCCAACAGCAGAAGTGCCGATTGAAAACCGGAAAGCACTTCAATCAAGTTGGCCAACAGGGTGATGCGCAGGGCAATTGAAAAAATAAGCGCAAGGATGCCATAGGTGCCAATGGCGCTGTCTCGCATGATTTCCAGTCTTCGTTTCGGTGTTTGCCCGCCCCAAAACCCATCTGCCGTATCAGCCAATCCGTCTTCGTGAAGGGCCCCCGTTGTGAGGGTCAAGATAAGAATGGCGAGAATTGCGCTGGCAACAGATTGCAGGCCGACAAGGGCAGCAATCCAAAGCACCGCAGCAGCCGGTAAGGCAATTACCAGACCGGCCAGCGGGAAAGTGTGAGCAGTTTTTTCAAAATTCAACGGTTCATCGTTCGCGCTCTTCGCCGGAATCGGAAGACGCGATAAAAAGCGAATGCTCGAAATTGTATCTCTAACCAGAGAATTCAGCATGGCGGGCCTTTGGATTTGAACTTGCTGCCACAGCCCACAGGTGTTTCGGCGGTGAGGAGTTGTAACGCTTGTTGAGACGCTTATAGAGAGGTTTGAGAATTTGAGCCACACCAAACTGGAAATCCCATGCAGCAAAACTCCGGCCTGCCCTTTGATGATATTCGCAATCTGTTGAACTCCATGCCGGGGCCAGACACCCATGCCGCGCAACTGGTGGCCGAACGGGACAGCCAATTGACAAAGCCCCCCGGTGCATTGGGAAAGCTTGAGGATCTGGCGGTTTGGCTTGCCACCTGGACCGGGCGGAAACCACAAATCACCCGGCCATTGGTCGCCATATTTGCCGGAAATCATGGCGTTACAAAACAAGGAGTCTCTCCATTTCCTTCTGAAGTGACGGCGCAAATGGTGGCTAATTTCACAGCGGGCGGGGCGGCGATCAATCAGATATGTATCGCTAATGATTTGGGTTTGAAAGTTTTCGATTTGGCGCTGGAACAGCCAACAAACGATATTACCCAGGAAGCGGCGATGGATGAGCGTACCTGTGCGGCCACAATGGCTTTTGGCATGGAGGCCATTGCCGGGGGCACTGATTTATTGTGCATCGGAGAAATGGGCATTGGTAATACAACAATTGCCTCGGCAATTTATCTGGCTTTGTTTGGCGGCAAGGCCCAGGATTGGGTGGGGCCCGGCACCGGGCATGATCCCAAGGGGGTGGCGTTAAAAGCGGATGTTATCGCCCGCGCCATTGAATTGCATAAGGAACACCTGGGCGACCCGTTGGAAGTATTGCGCCGGTTGGGGGGGCGCGAAATTGCAGCCATGGCGGGAGCAATTTTGGCGGGCAGGGTGCAGCGAATTCCAGTTGTTATTGACGGTTTTGTTGCCAGTGCAGCGGCCGCGGTTCTTTATGCGGCCGAGCCCACCAGCCTCGACCACTGTATTTTTGCCCATGTCAGTGCTGAACCCGCCCACGCCAAAGCCTTAAAAGCGATGAACAAGGAGCCGTTGTTAAATTTGAACATGCGTCTTGGCGAAGGCACCGGGGCCGCTCTTGCGGCAGGAATTATTAAAGCCGCCGCCCTTTGCCACACGGGAATGGCAACGTTCGAAGAAGCAGCAGTCAGCGGGAAGGGCGAATAGGATATTCTATGCGGACACGCTGGATTTTTTTGCCGCATTGATGAACCTGCGCGGGCCACGGGGTTCGGTGGTATTTTTGTCCACCGGCACGGCGGGCATGACTTCTAACACCCGGCTTCGCGGGAATGTGGCAATGACTTCCGTACCCTCGCGTAATTTGGATTTCAACTCGAACTCGCCATCATGCATTTGCACCAAAGCCTGGACAATTGGCAGGCCAAGGCCGGTGCCCTGTTCCGCAGACTTGATCGCGATGGAGCCTTGACCAAATGAGGAAAGCACAATTGGAATTTCATCTTCGGGAATTCCCGGGCCTGTGTCTTTGATGGAAACATATTGGCCGCCTCCCGCGGTCCAACCAACCTTGAGGCAAATATTCCCACCGGAGGGAGTGAATTTTAATGCGTTGGAAAGAAGATTCAAGATCAACTGTCTGATGGCGCGGGCATCGGCCCAGATTTGCGGCAGATCGGGTTGTATCTGCATTACCAGCGTTACATTTTTCTCCGAAGCCTTTAACTTGATCATTTGCTGGGATTCTTCAGCTGCATGAGCCAGACTGGTTGCTTCTTCGTTCAATTCATAGCGCCCGGCCTCAACTCTTGAGAGGTCGAGAATTTCGTTGATCAATTTCAACAGGTGAGCGCCGGAGCGATGAATGTCGCCAATATATTCTTTGTAATGCGCATTGTTCAACGGTCCCATTAGCTCATTAGAAATCACTTCTGAAAACCCAAGAATGGCGTTTAGCGGGGTGCGCAATTCATGGCTCATGGTTGCCAAAAATCTGGATTTGGCCAGGTTGGATTCTTCGGCACGGCGGCGGGCTTCTTCGGAAATGGAACGCGCGGCTTCCAACTCCATAATGAGCTGATCACGTTCGGCCTTTGACCTTAAATAATCGATGAGTGATTTTCGCATTATTCCCCCAAGGAACTGGAAGAAAAACAGGAAAGCGATTAGCAATAGGGCTATGGCGATTGAAGCAATCGAGCCTTCGATTATCATACGACCTGCTACAACCAATGTGGCCGGCAGGGTGGCTATCAGTACTCCAAATCGCAAATACCGAGCGCTAAGAAACGCGAGGGCAGATACAATTAACGTTGCGGAAAATACCAAAACCGAAACCGCGCCATTCGCTCCCATAAGAGGATAGATTGCAAGCAATGCTGCCCACAACAATCCGGCAGAGGCGGTTAGTCCCTGGAATATGAATATCCATTTGCTGATATTGTCGCTTTCACGCCCAACGCTTTGATACCGCTTAGCCAGAAACAGGGAAGCGATAGCGAGGACCGCACAAAATCCAAACCAGATTCCGGCAAACAGCGGAGAAACCGCGGAGCGGGCGAAAAAATATCCTAATCCCGCAAGTGTGAGAAAGACGGGAATTCCATTTGTCTGCAATGTCGCGTGGCGAACCAGAACCTCTGCCGCAAACTGATTTTTCGCGGGTTTACCATCCGCACCTGTACTTCCCAGCCCTTTTCGCAGATTGCGAACAGCCTTCCGTGACATATCGCCCTCATGGGCAACACGGCGTTGGACGATGGTTTTGTCCGGGGAAGGGGATTTATCCTGGGTGGGGATGGCGGATTTTAGCATGCTACTCAACTGAATTAATTCGCTAAGATAATAATTAACCTGCAGACACAAAATTTCTGGTTAACATTGGTCAAAAAATTGGTAGTTTTTATCAACGACCAATTGGTTAAAATCTCGATCAAAACTCAAAAGAATTGCTTGATGGCACAAAATCGAAAATACCGGGCAAGGCGAAAACGCTCTCTCTTCAGGGAGGTGATAATCGCCGCTGCATTTCTGATGATTCTTGCTGTTGTGGTGAACTGGTTAAACGCGCGCAATTCACAGGTTTTTGACGGGAGAGCATGGGTTGTTGATGGCGATTCGATCATAATTGAGGACGAAATTCTGCGCCTTTCCGGAATTGATGCTCCGGAGATTTCTCAAATTTGCACCAAAAATAATGCTCCATGGGAATGTGGAGTGGAATCAAAAGCCGCTCTCAATAAAATGGTGCGGGGAAAAGAAGTCAGATGCTCTTCCGGCGGATTCGACCAGTATGACAGGTGGCTGGCTGTGTGTGATGTTGAGGGAATGGAGCTAAACGCAGCCCTTGTTTCAAACGGTTGGGCGATAAATTATGGCGGTTATGCGCGCGAAGAAGCCGCAGCCCGCAGAGCAAAGGCCGGGATTTGGCAGGGGTCATTTGAAAACCCGCAGGAGTGGCGCCGCGCAAACAGGGGCGACGCGTCAAGTGTTCCGTCCGAAGAAACTGGCTTGTGGAGAAAATTATCCTTGTGGTGGAATAGGTTATCTCAATAAACTTAATGTAATAATTAAATAAAGGATATAAGAGTATGAAATTATTTGATGGTGGGAAAGCTCCCAACCCCCGGCGGGTGCGAATATTCTTGGCCGAAAAAGGAATTGAAGTGCCGCTTGAAACCGTGGATATGATGGCTCTTGAAC
>QILU01000124.1 GCA_003233475.1 Ahrensia sp. | reverse complement strand
GCTTCAGAAGCTGCACCGCCCTTCAAGGCTTCAGCCGTCAGATCAGACGGAGAAAGACCATTGGCCTCTAAGATCAGTTTTGCATCAACATAGGTGCCCGAACCCGGCTCATCCAACGAAACACGTTTGCCTTTCAAATCAGCAACCGAATTAATTCCGCTGTCCTTTAACGCAACCAGATGAATGTGCTCTTCAAACAGCGCTGCAATTGTGCGCAGATCCTTAGCAGGCTCTTTGCCTTCCATTGTGCCGGTGCCGGTGTAGGCCCAGTAAGCCACATCAGATTGCGCAAAACCAGAATTGCGAAGCCCTGAAATAATGGCGTTCACATTGTCCACTGAACCGCGCGAAGAAACCGCAGACGCAATCAAACCATCAACCCCGCAGCTACCGCCCTTGCCGCATTCGCGTGAGCCCGGAGGCTTAGAAATCGCGTTAGCGATAACCCCACCAACCGGATAATAGGTATAGGCCGTGCCCCCTGTTCCAATGGTAAAGAACTCCAATTTCTGCGCCGAGGATGGCGCGCTCATCGCCGCACTCATTCCCAACACCAATGTCGCACCAAGCAACGCCCGTTTAAGACCTTTAGCAAAAAATGCCATTTCAATTCTCCCGTGATTTACAATTAGTTTTATGATCGAAAGACCATGTTGGGCGTTTTCGCAGCTATCGTCAAACTGGTTTGGTAAAAAAACGGAAAGCAGTGACTTGCGCTGCTGACTGGTGCACAACTAAACCAAAATACTCTACCTGGACGCAATATTAGCTTTTCGCCATGCATCCCAATCGACAGGCTTGCGTGATACAACTTCGATGTTTTCCAAATTATATGAATCTAGAAACAAAACTAAATTTTGACAAGAATGCCGCGCACTCGGAGCAATTAAACCACCATATTATTTAAGTCCAGAAGCAAGCCTAGATACCGCTGTTTCTTTAACCGCAACTTCACTCATGTTAAGAACCCTTCTTCCTCTAAAGACTCACGGTCAAATCCAGTCGGGCACATTTGAGCCTCAGCAGCATACTCAACAGGCCCAAGACGCTCCAGCATACTTTTGCTTGCTAATTACGTAAAAATTTCACAATAGTCATTCTGTGAAATTTATTTGGAATTATGTATTGGGTAATGTCTTTCAGTAAAAAGCGGACATCAGTCCATGGGAAGTCGGGAGGTACAAACAATTCAATTAATTCATCTTAATTTTATCACATTTTCATTCAACATATCGACGCTAGGTACAATCTAAGTACAGTGCTGAAGCAAGCGTCATTCAGATAGAAGTACCTGCGTTTGAAAATCAGGAGTTTCATCATGAACGAATTATCCCGCCGTCAATTGATACTATCGGGTGCAGGCGTTGCCGCACTGGGCCTGTCTGGACCCTTGGCGTTTATGTCCTCGGCCATGGCAGATGAGTTGCGCGCAAAAGGCTTTTACAGCTACAAAGTCGGTTCAGACATTGAAGTTATTTCAATTTATGATGGCGTCTGGCAAAAGCCTCACGATGAAAACTTCATTCCCGGCGTGTCGGTCAGTGACACCAAGGCTGCTTTACGTAAGGCTGGTTTGACAGACGAATTTGTGCCGATCGAGTTTGCTTTCACAATTATCAAAATCGGCGGTAAAACAGTGATGATCGACAGTGGCACCGGTGCACAGCTTGCACCAACGGCCGGTCTTGCATCTGTTGGTATGAAAGCTGCCGGCATCAGTGCTAATCAGATCGATACAATCGTGATTTCGCACTTCCATCCGGATCACATTTTCGGTCTTATGGCGAAAGATACCAATGCACAGATTTACCCTAATGCGGAAATTCTGGTTAATGGAACCGAATACAAATTTTGGACTGATCCTGCGCTGATCGAGAAGCTTCCGGATTTTGCCAAAGGTCTTGCCAAACGCATTCAGGCCACGTTCCCGAGCTGGAAAAACATCACACAATATGAAGGTGGTAAAGAAGTCGTACCTGGCATTTTGGCCGTTGACACGCCAGGCCACACACCCGGGCATACGGCGTTTCACGTTGCATCGGGCAATGATGAACTGATGCTGCTCGGCGATCTCGTCAATCTTCCCGCCTTGTTTATCGCAAATCTGGGCTGGCAACTTGTCTTTGATACTGACAAAGATCAAGCAACCAAGACCAGGGTAGCCATGATGGAGCGCGCAGTTGCTGATAACCTGATTATTGCAGGATACCATTTTGGTTTCCCCAATTCCGGCAAAATCGAGAAAGATGGTAACAGTTTTACCTTCGTCCCCGTAACCGCTTAAACATTTTTGAACCCCTCCACAGCCTCCACCACCGCCTCAGCCGTAATCCCAAAGTGCGCATACAAATCCTTATACGGGGCGGAGGCACCGAACCCTTCCATGCCTATGAACACCCCGTCATTGCCAATAAATGCATCCCAGCCCTGACGGACGGCGGCCTCGATCGCGATTTTTATTGAAGCATCCCCTATCGTGGCTTTTTGGTAGTCGGCAGATTGGGCGGCGAACAGTTCGAAACAGGGGACAGAGACCACCCTTGTGGGGTGGCCGGCGGCGTCCAGCAATTGTTTGGCCTGATTGGCAATTTCCACCTCTGATCCACTGGCGAACAGGCTTATCACCGCATCATCTTCCCCCGATGAAGCACTTTCATAGGCACCAAAACCGCACAGATTTTCTGAATAATATTCGCTCCGCATGGGGGCGAGGTTCTGCCTTGTCAGCGCGATTATACTGGGTGTGGCGGGGCTTTCCATTGCCAGCTGCCAGCACTCGGCGGTCTCGCTCATATCGGCCGGGCGATAAACGTTTAAGTTGGGAATGGCGCGCAGTGAGGCCAGATGTTCCACTGGCTGGTGGGTCGGGCCATCTTCCCCAAGACCGATTGAATCATGGGTCATCACATGAATTACCCGCAAGCCCATCAGCGCTGCCAACCGAATGGAAGGGCGGCAATAATCGGCAAATATCAAAAACCCGCCGGAATAGGGAATAATTCCCCCGTGCAGCGCCATGCCGTTCATGGCCGCCGCCATGGCGTGCTCACGAATTCCGTAATGCACAAACCGGCCGGAAAAATCATCCGGATTAATCGGCAGGGTCTGGCTGGTATTGGTGTTGTTCGAGCCGGTCAAATCTGCTGAACCCGCAATCGTTTCCGGCACCACCCCGTTGATAATTTCCAACACGGCTTGCGATGATTTTCTGGTGGCGTTTGTTGGCGGGTCTTCGGCAATCTGTTTTTTTAATTCCAGCATGGTGTCGGCAAAATTACCCGGCAGATCGCCGCGCATTCGCCGCTCAAATTCCCCACGCAGGGCAGCGTCCGCATCCTTCAACCGACCTTCCCATTCCTTGCGGTTTGCGGTGGAACGCAGGCCCGCAATGCGCCACGCGTCACGCACATCATCCGGCACCTCAAACGGCCCGGCCTCCCATTCCAGTGCGGCTCGAGCCCCGGCAATTTCCTTATCCCCCAACGGTGCCCCATGGGCTCCCGCCGTTCCAGCCTTTGTCGGCGCACCAAATCCGATAGTGGTTTTGCACGCAATCATGGTGGGTCGCTCAGATTTTTGTGCCGCTTCAATGGCACCGGCAATTGCTTCATGGTCGTGGCCATCGATAGAAATTGTATTCCACTGGCTCGCCTCAAAGCGGGCAATCTGGTCGGTGGAATCAGAAAGCGAAATCGGCCCGTCGATAGAGATATTGTTGTCGTCCCAAAACACAATCAGCTTGTTCAGTTTCAAATGTCCGGCAAGACTGATCGCCTCTTGGGAAATACCCTCCATCAAACAGCCATCCCCCACCAGACAATACGTAAAATGATTGACCAGATTCGGCCCGAATTCATCCGCCAGTTTGCGCTCGGCCATGGCCATGCCCACCGCGTTGGCAATCCCCTGCCCCAACGGCCCGGTGGTGGTTTCAATTCCGGCAGCGTGGCCAAATTCCGGATGCCCCGCGGTTTTTGACCCCAACTGGCGGAAATTTTTAATCTCCTCCATGGTGATGTTCTTATACCCCAGCAAATAGAGCGATGAATATAACAACATGGAACCGTGCCCGGCAGAAAGCACAAAGCGATCCCGGTCGGGCCAGTTCGGCGTTTTGGGGTCAAATTTCATAAATCGACTGAACAACACGGTGGCAATATCGGCAGCCCCCATGGGCAGGCCCGGGTGTCCAGAATTGGCTTTTTGAACAGCATCAGCGGATAAAAAACGAATGGCATTGGCCATTCGCAGATTTTTGTCTGGTTGGGTCATGGGTACAAAGCGGCAATGCCGCAAACCTTCGGGTAAGAATTCGTGTAGGAATTGCGCGGCAGACATAGCACCACCGCCGAGGTTATTCAAAACATTCATGACCTCAATACCCATTTTATTACCCGCCGGGGAATGCCCCTCAAAGACGACTCAAAAGAATTGGGACAACGTATTAAAGTGATTGACCTTTTCCAATTTTTTCCTTTCAGTAGGGCAACGAGTCGGCAGCAACGCCAACGCGCCCGTTTGACCTAGTCTTATTTTGTGAGGAAATATGAGCACAACGCCCGAGGCAAAATCAGCCACCGGATCAACGACCGCAGATGTTCCAAATAGCTTCGCGGATGCTTTGGCGCGACTGAATTCCGCGCTTGATTCCCTTGATGGCGCGGTGGAAACCTCCCTTGAATCACGCAATAAGGTGCGCAGCGGCGATGAAGAATTACAACGCATGAATGACAGCCGGGCAAAACTGGCGCAGGAACTGGACAGTGCTGAAGCTCGCGCCAAACGGTTGGCGGATACAAACAGCGAAGTCTCAAGACGCCTGGTAAATGCCATGGAAATTGTCCGTAGCGTATTGGATAAATCGAAGTAATCAAACCTGCCGGAGTACCGGCAAAAAGAGAAAAACAGTTGAATGCCCCAGGTCGCGGTTCAAATTAATGGTAAAACCTATCGCATGGCGTGCGACGAGGGTCAGGAAGCCCATCTTCTGGATCTCGCCCAACGTTTTGACCGCACAATCAACCAGCTCAAGGGCTCGTTTGGAGAGATCGGTGATCAACGGCTAACAGTAATGGCAGGTGTTATGGTAACCGATGAGCTGGTCGCCCTGCAACACAAACTCACCGGGCTGGAAAGCGAATTGGCAAAAGTTCGTACCGGTTCGGGGGACAGCGCGGCGCGCGAAACCAGAATTGCTGAGGCCTTGGGCATGGCCGCCGATCGCATTGAATCCCTCAGCGAAAAACTAAAATCCGCGACATAAACCAATCACTCACTAATTCCTCGCTATCGCCTCAATAAACCCCTATACTTATTTTGCGCGGGCTGCGTGGTTGGTGCGATCATCATCCTCGGGCCTTACCGATTCCAAAGGGAGCTGTCCCTGTCCTCGCTCGTGGGCTTGGACACACGGTGCCCACCTACACTGTAGGTCCAGGAACGATAACAACTCGCACGGCTTGTGCGGTCCGCCACTTAACTTCCTTCGAAGATTTTAATGACCACCGCCGCAATCCAAAAATCCGAACTACGAAAACTCACCCTCGCCCGGCGCGATAGCCTGCCGGAGATTGAGCGCATAGAAATGTCGATTGTCGCGGGCGAACATGCCCTCGCTGCCCCCATCTTCAATCGACAACACTTTACCCCTGGAACAATCGTTGCAGGCTTTCATCCCATTCGCAGTGAGATCGATTTACGCCCCCTGATGTTTGAGCTGACTAAACGGGGCGCGCGCCTTTGCCTGCCGGTTGTCACCAGCAACACAGTAATCGAATTTCGAGAACTGCTGCGCGGGGAACCGCTGATTAAGTCCGGTTTCGGCACCATCGGGCCGGGGGAAACTGCAACTGTGCTCGATCCCCAAATCCTGCTCATGCCGCTCAGTGTGTTCGATATGAGGGGCGGGCGCATGGGTTATGGCGCAGGATATTACGACCGCGCCATCAAACAGCTGCTGGATAAGGGAATTAATCCAACCCTCTTGGGCATGGCTTTTTCGGCTCAAAAAGCGCAAACTGTGCCAATGGAAGAACACGATCGCTTTCTCAACGGGGTGATCACCGAGCAGGGGTATTTTCCCACCCCTGCTGAAAAAACGTCAGGCACATAAGTATATGCGAATTTTATTTTTGGGCGACATGGTTGGCAAAACCGGACGAACCGCCGTTTACGAAAAACTCCCCGGCCTGCGCAAAAAACTTAAAACCGATTTTGTCATCGTAAACGGCGAGAACGCCGCCTCCGGTTTCGGCATTACCCGCAAAATTTTTCTGGAAACCCTGGAGGCCGGAGCCGATATTGTCACCAGCGGAAACCACGCCTTTGATCAAAAAGAAACCCTCAACTGGGCCGACGGGGAAGAACGGTTTTTGCGCCCGGTCAATTTTCCCGACGGTACGGCAGGGCGGGGCAGCAATTTAGTTGAGGCCAAAAATGGCGCACGGGTTCTGGTCGCCAATATTATGGGGCGGGTGTTCATGCACCCGGAATTAGACGACCCCTTCGCTGCTGTCGAAAAAGAACTAACTGCCTGCCCGCTTGGTGAAGCTGCCGATGCCATCGTGATAGATTTCCACGCCGAAGCCACCAGCGAAAGCCAATGCTTCGCCCACTTTGTCGATGGCCGCGCCAGCTTAGTGGTCGGCACCCACACCCATGTTCCCACCTCTGACCATCAAATCCTCAATGGCGGCACCGCCTACATGAGCGATGCAGGCATGTGCGGCGATTACGATTCCTCCCTCGGCATGGACAAAGAAGAACCTCTAAACCGCTTCCTCACCAAAATAAGCAAAACCCGCATGGAACCAGCAAAAGGCGAAGCCACAATTTGCGGAGTGCTGGTGGTAACGGACGATAAAACAGGACTGGCAACAGCAATAGAGCCGTTACGTATCGGGGGTAGATTGAGTGAGGTTGTTCCGGGTATTTGAGGGGGACTTCTCTACAATTTGCAACTGGCACTTTTCTTTCTTCTCCCCTTGTGGGGAGAAGGATACGCAAACACGGTGAACGAAGTGAGCCGATGTTGAAGTTGGATGAGGGGGTATAGATTTTGAATTGGTATTCTAAATCAGCTTTTAGCCCCCCTCATCCGCCCTTCGGGCACCTTCTCCCCACCCCAAGGACAAAGGAGGGGAGAAGAGGAATCCCGCCCGCAAAAAATTATTTTCAAAAACCTTATCCCCGCCCAATCCCCATCCCTCATAATACCAACGCCTGATGAAACGGGGACGTGGCCGATCACCAATCGTCATTTCATCAGGCCCGGCTCTTGTTGTATCGTCTGGTAAAACGGTGCGATGAG
>QILU01000150.1 GCA_003233475.1 Ahrensia sp. | reverse complement strand
GTACAACCGGGCGTTCTTCAATTTTGTGCATTCCAAGAATGCCTGATTGGGGGGCGTTCAAAATGGGTGTGGACATGAGCGAGCCGTAAACGCCGCCGTTGGAAAGGGTGAAAGTGCCTCCTTGCATATCCGCCAAACTCAGTTTTCCGTCGCGGGCTTTGCGACCCAGATTGCCGATTTCTTTTTCAATTTCAGCAATCGACATCTGGTCGGCATCACGGACCACCGGTACCACAAGCCCCTTGTCTGTTCCCACTGCTACCCCGATATGGGCATAGTTTTTGAAGATAATATCGGTGCCGTCAATTTCGGCATTTACTGATGGAATTTCTTTCAAGGCGTGGCAAACGGCTTTGGTGAAAAACCCCATAAAACCGAGTTTCACCCCGTGCTTTTTCTCGAACAGCTCCTTGTATTGTTTACGCAGCCCCATGATCGGCCCCATATCCACTTCGTTGAAAGTGGTCAGCATGGCGGCGGTGTTTTGTGCGTCTTTTAGTCGTCGGGCAATGGTCTGGCGAAGGCGGGTCATGCGTACCCGTTCTTCGCGCGGTGCGTCATCCGCCGATGAAGCGGGCCTTGTTGTTTGCGTTGCTGCTGGGGAAGGTGCGGCTGAGCTTTTTTCAAGTGCGGCAATAACATCGCCTTTTAACACCTGACCGCGCTTGCCGCTGCCAGCAACCGCGTTTGCAGAAATATTGTTTTCCACCATCATTTTTGCTGCCGAAGGCGCCGGGGGTGGGGCTGCTGGTTTGGTTGCTGGAGCTGTCTTAGCTGGTGGTGGTGCCGCCGCTTCTTTTTTTGCAGCCGCCGCGGCAGGTGCTTTGGTTGCTGTGGCTGCACCTTCATTGAATGAGCCCAACAGGGCATCAACCTCGACGGTCTCCCCTTCTGCAACAATGATTTCCCCCATTACCCCGTCGGCGGGTGCGGGGACTTCAATGCTCACCTTATCGGTTTCCAGCTCCACCAGCGGTTCATCAATTTTTACTGCCTCTCCAGGCTGTTTGAACCAGGAACCGACGGTTGCCTCAATAACAGATTCACCCAATGTGGGGACACGAATTTCAGTAGCCATTTTGTTTTCCTAACTGGAACAATTCAATTGATGATATTTTTTTCATAATCAGCCCCCCAGCGCCTCTTCCAGCAAAGCTGCCAGTTGGGCTTTGTGCCGCGACATCTGTCCGGTGGCGGGGGAGGCGGAGCCTGCCCGCCCGGCGTAGCGCGCCCTTGGGTGTTTGGCTTCGATATGGGCCAGTACCCATTCAAGATAGGGCTCAATAAAGCCCCACGCCCCCATGTTTTTTGGTTCTTCCTGGCACCAGATAATTTCTGCTTTCTTGAACCGGGATAATTCAGTGATCAGCGCTTTGGCGGGAAACGGATAAAGCTGTTCAACCCGTAAAAGATAAATGTCATTAATACCGCGGGCTTCACGTTCTTCATACAGATCAAAATAGACCTTGCCGCTGCACAACACGACCCGTTTGATTTTGTTGTCTTTCGCAAGTTTGATTTTTTCTGATTTGTTGGTTTGGGCATCGTCCCACAACAGGCGGTGGAAACTCTTTCCTTCACTGAATTCATCCAGCCGGGAGACCGCTCGTTTATGGCGTAATAGGCTTTTTGGCGTCATCATTATTAGAGGCTTGCGGAAATCGCGTTTTTGCTGGCGGCGCAGAATATGAAAAAAATTGGCGGGGGTGGTGCAGTTGGCTACCTGCATATTATCTTCGGCGCAGGATTGTAAAAACCGCTCAAGGCGGGCAGAGGAATGTTCCGGCCCCTGGCCCTCATAACCGTGAGGGAGCAGCATCACGAGGCCGCACATGCGCAGCCATTTACGCTCACCGGTGGAAATAAACTGGTCAATAACCACCTGAGCACCGTTCACAAAGTCGCCAAATTGAGCTTCCCAGATGGTTAGCCCGTTGGGGTCGGCCGAGGCATAACCATATTCATATCCAAGCACAGCTTCTTCGGATAACATGGAGTTTATTACCTCAAAACCCGCGGTATTTTTCCCCAGATTATCAAGGGGAATGTAGCGGGCTTCCGTATCCTGGTCATAAAGCACCGAATGGCGCTGGGAGAAGGTGCCGCGCTCGCAGTCCTGACCGGAAAGGCGAACTTTGTGGCCTTCCGCCTGCAGGGCAGCAAAGGCCAATGCTTCGCCGGTTGACCAGTCCAGCCCCTCTCCGGTTTCGATCATTTTGGCCCGGTTCTCCATGAACCTTTGGATGGTCCGGTGGGCTTTGAAACCATCAGGAATGCGGGTAATTTTTGCCCCCAGCTCTTTCAGCTCTTTCAGGGGAAACCCGGTCTGGCCCCGGCGCGGTTCTTCAACCTTGTCGGCAACTTTCAGGCCTGACCATTTTCCCTCCAGCCAGTCGGCTTTGTTGGGTTTGTAGGAATCGGCTACATCAAATTCTTCTTCGAGTTTTGCCCTGAATTCTGCCATCTGTTCGTCGCGGGTGGTTTCACTTATCAAGCCCTCTTGGGTTAATCGTTTGGCATATTTGGTGAGCGTGGTCTCATGGGTTTTAATTTTGCGGTACATGACCGGTTGGGTGAAGGAAGGTTCATCCCCTTCATTGTGGCCAAAACGGCGGTAACAGAACATGTCAATCACCACCGGTTTGCCAAATTGCTGGCGGAACTCAATAGCAATCTTGGCGGCATGAACAACCGCTTCCGGGTCATCCCCGTTGACATGAAAAATCGGCGCTTCAATCATCTTCGCCACATCAGAAGGGTAGGGGGAGGAACGGGAGAAACGCGGGTTGGTGGTGAACCCGATCTGGTTGTTGATAATCACATGGATAGAACCACCGGTTATATGCCCGCGCAGGCCGGAAAGCCCGAAACATTCCGCCACCACGCCCTGGCCGGCAAAGGCCGCATCCCCGTGCAAAAGCAAGGGCAATACACAACGGCGGTCGCGGGTGCCGTCTTCACGTTTGGGGGAAAGCTGATCCTGTTTGGCGCGCGCTTTGCCCAGGACAACCGGGTTTACGATTTCCAGATGGGACGGGTTTGCGGTCAAAGATAAGTGCACATTATTGCCATCAAATTCCCGGTCGGAGGAAGCCCCCAAATGGTATTTCACGTCGCCGGAGCCTTCCACCTCATCGGGTTTGAAAGACCCCCCTTTGAACTCATGGAACACGGCTTTATAAGGTTTGCTCATGACGTTGGTCAGCACGTTCAGTCGGCCCCGGTGTGCCATGCCGAGAATAATTTCCTGAACCCCCAATTGCCCGCCGCGCTTTATTATTTGTTCAAGGGCAGGGATAAGAGATTCCCCCCCATCCAACCCAAAACGCTTGGTGCCCTTGTATTTTACATCGATAAAATTCTCAAACCCTTCGGCTTCCACAAGCTTGTTCATAATCGCCAGTTTGCCGTTGGCGGTGAATTCAATGGCTTTATCCGGCCCTTCAATGCGTTCCTGTATCCAGCTTTTTTCCTCCGGGTTGGAGATGTGCATGAACTCAATGCCAAGGGTGGAACAATAGGTGCGTTTTAGGATTTCGAGCATTTGCGTTATGGTCGCAAATTTCATTCCCAGCACGTTGTCCAGAAAAATTGGCCGATCATAATCTTCTTCATTAAACCCGTAAGAGGACGGGTGCAATTCGTCATAGGATTCGCGATTGCCGGCAATTTCCAATGGGTCGAGGGCGGCGTGTAAATGACCGCGCATGCGGTAAGCTCGCACCATCATAATAGCGCGAATGGAATCCCGTGTGGCCTGTTGCACTTCTTCACTGCTGGTTGATTTTCCCGCAACCTTTGATGCTTCGGTAATTCGTGATCCGAGTTTTGTTTCCGAGATAATCTCGTCATTTGCCCAATGGCTATCCAGGGCGGAAACCAGTTCCCCATTTACGGCAATCGGCCAGTGGGGTTTTTTCCATGATGCACCGTTGGCGGCTTTGGTAATGTCTTCCGGATTGTCCCCCAGACTTTCAAAAAATGTCTGCCAGTCGGGGTCTACCGAATTGGGGTTCTGGCGAAATTGGGCGTAGAGATCTTCTATGTAACCCGCATTGCCTCCGTATAAAAATGACGTATTGGCAAAGGCTTCATTTGCTTCATTGCGGTCCATCTTTTTTAATAACGGGGGCAACCCCGCCTCCTGTTTTGTTGTCTCAATTCACGCGTTCAGCAGGGCGGTGAGGGTTTCGCCCAGTTTTGCCGGTGACGGGGAAACTTTGATGCCCGCGCGTTCCAGTGCTTCGATCTTGTCTTCCGCGCCGCCCTTGCCGCCGGAAATTACCGCTCCGGCATGGCCCATAGTTCGTCCAGGGGGTGCGGTGCGACCGGCAATAAATCCCACGGTAGGTTTTTTGCGTCCCTGTTTGGCTTCATCGGCTAAAAATTGCGCTGCGTCCTCTTCGGCGGAACCGCCGATCTCACCAATCATTATGATGCTTTTGGTCTCGTCATCGGCCAGAAACAATTCCAGCATGTCGATAAATTCGCTGCCCTTGACCGGGTCGCCGCCAATTCCCAATGCGGTGGTCTGGCCAAGCCCTGCGTTGGTGGTTTGGAATACCGCCTCATAGGTTAAGGTGCCGGAGCGGGAGACAATGCCCACATTGCCTTTTTTGAAAATACTGCCTGGCATGATGCCGATTTTGCACTCATTGGGGGTTAAAACTCCGGGGCAATTGGGGCCGATTAATCGCGATTTAGATTTGTCCAGTTTTTCCTTCACCCGAACCATATCAAGCACCGGCACCCCTTCGGTGATGGTGATAATCAGTGGAATTTCCGCGTCAATGGCTTCTTCAATGGCGGCCGCACAAGCAGCCGGTGGTACATAGATGACAGAAGCGTTTGCTCCTGTTGCCTCTATCGCTTCACCAACGGTGGTGAAAATAGGCAAGTTCTGACCAGCCGAACTGGACCAAATCTCGCCCCCCTTTTTCGGGTGGGTTCCCGCCACCATTTGAGTGCCATGATAAGTAAGGGCCTGTTCGGTATGGAAGGTCCCCGTTTTACCGGTCAGCCCCTGGACAATAATTTTGGTATTTTTATCGATTAAAATGGACATGAATTAAACCTGATGCTCCAGCTCAATGTTCGTGGAATGGATTGATTGCTTGAACAGAGCCATATGTCTGTCCATGATTGAGATCTTCAGTATAGAGGGTTTTGGTGCCAAGCCGATTGGCGGCAGCGATGATAGCGCCATCCCAATAAGAAATCTGATAGCGCTGTGAGTTTTCAATTCCGCGCATGACGATTGCACTATCAACTTCCTGACAAGGTTTCCGGCTGATCACGGAAACCCATTCGGCGGCCTTCGCCAGGCTCAGGGGCCTGTCGCTTTTTTTCACAACATTTACATAGAACTCCTGCAACACCTGTGCAGAAGTTCCGAAATTCTTTGATTCAATCAATTCGACTGCGCGGTGATATTTTACAGACTCAGTGGCATGACCGATTGCCGCATAAACCAGGATGTTGGTATCAAAAAAACACTCAGCGATCATAAAGCTTTTCCCTGTCCCAACGTTGATTTCCCATATCCCCTGCCTGTTCTTTGGCAAGGTTTAGCAACGCTTCTCGTGCCTCATCAGAGGCATTTTCTTTATTCACAAGTGAATTTAAGAATTCCCGCACCAACCCGTTAATGCTGGTGCGCTTTTTTGCAGCAACAATTCTAACCTTCTCCAAGGTATTCTCATCTACCGACAATGTGATATTTTTATTCATAATTATCATCCTTTCAATAACACAGTATATGTGTAACTGTGTCATATGGCAAATTTTCACACTACCCTACTCCGCCTTCACTATTTTCTGCGGCGCGCTTTGTCAGCACGGCCTTAATGTTATCGTCGATGGAAATTTTAAGCGGGTTCAACAGTTTCATATTAAAACCGCACTGCCGCGCCATTTTTTGTAGTGAATTGGGTGTGAAATAATTGACGTGATCAGGGTAACGAAAGCCGCACCATTTATTGCCTCTGATCTTACGGTTCAAACTGGCAAAGTTAGGCACCCGAATGAAAACACCGCCATCATCAGCCAAAACTCGATGCGCCCCTTTAAGTAATTCTTTCGGTTGCCATTCGTGCTCCAAAAAGGAACGTAAAATAATGCCCGTAAACTTACCGGCTTCAAATTGTGCGATGCCCTCAACCGCAGGTGCATGAACTGCATAACCGCCAAGTTTTTGCATGTTCTTATTGGCAATTTCAAAAAGACCTTTCGATAATTCTATCCCATGGGGAACCATGCCTTCAGGCAAAGGAACGCCATGGCCACAACCGACATCTAAAACAGGGCCTGGCTTAAACAATGTTGCAATCAGGTCTTTATGGGTGGTTCGAAATGGTTTGCGAATTTTTCGCAAAACAGTGCTCGCCTTTGTTGACACCGGGCGAATATCAACACGCCTTTCTTTTTCTTGCTTAAAGGTGTTTTCCCAGGCAAATTCTTCAACCATGCGATCATAAACTGGAACATTTTGCAAAAACACAAACGCGCATCCGCCGCAAGAGCCAACCCGCCATTGATCGCGCGAATAGGCCTTTGATTGGTCAAAATCCTGCCCGCCGCAATGGGGGCAGTCACGCTCAATAAGAGCGCCTGTAGCCTGACTGGCCTCAGGTTGATCAACTGTGGATGCAGCTTGCACGTTCACTAACCCTTCACCGCCTTAACAATCTTTTGTGCGGCATCATCCAGATCATCAGCCGCCACAACGTCCACGTCGCTTTCGTTGATGATCTTTTTACCCTCTTCAACTTTGGTGCCCTCAAGGCGCACCACCAATGGCACTTTCAGCCCCACTTCTTTGACGGCCGTTACCACCCCTTCGGCAATTACATCGCAGCGCATGATGCCGCCGAATATGTTGACCAGAATTCCCTTAACCTGCGGATCAGCGGTGATGATTTTGAAGGCGGCTGTTACCTTTTCTGTGGTGGCTCCGCCTCCCACATCCAGGAAATTAGCTGGTTCCGCCCCATACAATTTGATGATGTCCATGGTCGCCATGGCAAGGCCCGCCCCGTTGACCATGCAGCCAATATCCCCGTCCAGTGCCACATAGGCCAAATCATGTTTGTGGGCCTCGATTTCTTTTTCGTCTTCTTCGGTTATATCGCGCAATTCCTGCAAATCAGGGTGGCGGAACATGGCGTTGTTATCGAACGAGACCTTTGCATCCAACACTTTGAGCGAGCCATTGCCTAAAACCACCAGCGGGTTGACCTCCAGCAGACTCATTATAAAGATCGGTGAACAGTTTTTGGGCTTCTGATGCCGCCGGGCCGGTGAGTTGAAAGGCGCTGATCAGTTTTTTCACTATCTCGTCCGTTACCCCTTCGGAAGCGTTCACATCAATGGTGTGAATTTTTTCAGGGGTTTCTTCCGCCACCGCCTCAATATCCATCCCCCCTTCGGTGGACGCTACAAACGCCACTTTGCCCGTGTCCCGGTTGACCAGAATTGAACAATAAAGCTCGGTTTTAATATCCGCTCCGTCTTCAATATAAATCCGATTGACCTGCTTGCCGGCCGGGCCGGTTTGTTTGGTGACAAGGGTGTTGCCGAGCATTTCTTTCACGTTGGCGCGCACTTCATCTTTGGAAAAAGAAACCCGCACCCCGCCTTTTGCGTCATCGGGTAATTCCTTGAACCTGCCCTTGCCGCGACCGCCTGCATGGATTTGTGATTTCACCACATAGACAGGCCCCGGCAGGGTGCTTAAGGCTCCCTCCACTTCATCTAGCGAAAAGATCGGTACGCCCTTGGCAATCGGCGCGCCAAATCCGGCAAGAACCTGTTTGGCCTGATATTCGTGAATGTTCATTTTGTTTCCATTCTTTCGGCTTACTTCAAATCAGGGGCTATTTCGGCGCAGGCTTCGCATAGATCGGCGACTGATGCGGCCGATTTGGCGAACAGTCTTTGATCTGTTTTTGACATTTCCACTTCGATTACCCGTTCAACCCCACCGGCGCCGATGATCACTGGTACGCCGACATACATATCCTGAATGCCGTATTCGCCTTTCAGATATGCGGCGCAGGGCAGAACCCGTTTTTGATCGCCCAAATAGGCTTCCGCCATGGCGATTGCAGATGCGGCCGGGGCGTAATAGGCCGAGCCGGTTTTTAACAGGGCTACAATTTCACCGCCGCCTTTGCGGGTGCGGTCAAAAATTTCCTCCATCCGCTCCTTTGTCAGCCAACCCATCTTAATGAGATCGGGCAAAGGAATGCCGGCGACGGTGGAATATTTTGCCAAAGGCACCATCGTATCCCCGTGGCCACCCAGTACAAAAGCGTTGACGTCCTTTACGGAAACATCGAATTCTTCGGCCAGAAAATGCCGCAGGCGGGAGGAGTCTAAAATCCCGGCCATGCCCACAACCATGTTTTTCGGCAGGCCGGTGAATTTCTGCAACGCCCAGACCATGGCGTCCAGCGGGTTGGTGATACAAATAACAAAGGCGTTTGGTGCGTATTTTTTAATTCCAGCTCCCACCTGTTCCATGACCTTCAAATTTATTGCCAACAAATCATCCCGGCTCATGCCGGGTTTGCGGGGTACACCGGCGGTGATGATGCAAACATCGGCCCCTTGTATGGCTTCATAGGACTGGGTGCCGGACAGTTTAACATCAAACCCGTCCACCGGAGAGGATTCTGCCAGATCAAGGGCTTTGCCTTCGGGAATACCCTCGGCAATATCGAACAGAATAATGTCGCCCAATTCTTTTATTCCGGCCAAATGAGCCAATGTGCCGCCGATCATTCCAGAACCGATCATTGCGATCTTATTGCGAGCCATAAACTATCTTCCTTTTACGTAAGAATTTGAAGCAAATTTCGCCCCACATATACCATTGGCGAAGACTTGCAAAAGATTGCCGGAAAGACAACAGAATGAAGGTTGAATTTGGGGTGAATTGCCCTGTTATTTGGGAAAATCAGTAATATTTTTTACGTAAAGGTAAATATTGTAGCGAGATTTGGTGGTTTTGAAACTATTCTCGCCCCTTGATCAACTCCTGTGTCAGCCAATCATCGCTCTGCACTTGACACGGTGCGTTGAAATTCAAAGGCTTCGGTGCCGTGATCTACTTTGTACAGATCAACCGGTTGGGCATTGGCGTGGATAATAAGCACCCGCCCCTTGTCATATAAGGTATCCACCAAAGCAGTGAACCGTTTTACCGCGTTGCGGTCGCTATGGTTCAGGATCGGAATGTTTTCCAAAAACAGGGTGTGAAACCGTTCAGCCAATGCCAGGTAATCTCCGGCACCCAGGGGTTTTTCGCACAATTCAGAAAAGCTGGCACGTACCATGCCGCCACTGGCAAATTCAAATTCCGTGCGTCGTCCGGATACTTCAATTGCCGCCGGTGCAATTGAAATCCCGTTGGTCATATGGGCCCAAAGGGTTTCAAAGCGGGCTGATCCGTCTTTTCCCACCATATAAACTTCGCTGTTGATCAGTTTTTCCATGCGGTAGTCGGTGGGGGAGGCAAGTTCCAGAACCTGCATTTTGGTTTTAATCAGTTCAATGAATGGTGAAAAAAAAGAGCGGTTTAACCCGTCTTTATAAAGCAGATCCGGTGCCACATTCCACATTGGAGGTGGCAACCACCGTGACGCCGCGCTCAAACAGCCCGGTAAAGAGCCGAGCCAAAATCATTGCATCGGCCACATCGGTGACAGTAAATTCATCAAAGCACAAAAGCTGCGCTTCGTTTGCCAGTGCTTCGGCAAGTGGTGGAATGGGGTCGGCCGATTTTTCCTTACTTGACTTTTGGGCCTGCCGCCATTGGTGAATTCGCCTGTGCACGTCTTGCATAAAGGCGTGAAAATGCACCCGTTTTTTGGGGCTTGTCTTTGGGTCTGCGGGGGCAAGTTCATAAAA
>QILU01000240.1 GCA_003233475.1 Ahrensia sp. | reverse complement strand
TCATCAAAATCGCCTCCACCATTTCCGGGGTTTTACCCGGCGCAATTCCCATGCGGTTGCCGATCCTGAAAATGTGGGTGTCCACCGCCATGGTGGCCTGACCAAAGGCCATGGAAACCACCACATTGGCTGTTTTGCGCCCGACACCAGCAAGGGTTGTGAGGGTGTCGCGATCCCTTGGCACCTCACCGCCGTAGTCTTCAATCAGCTGTTTTGACATCTTAATCACATTTTTGGCCTTGTTGCGATAAAGGCCGATGGTTTTGATGTGTTCGCGAACTTTGTCCTCCCCCAAATCCAACATTTTTTGCGGGGTGTCGGCGGCCTCAAACAACGGTTTTGTTGCCCGGTTCACCCCCACATCTGTGGCCTGGGCCGAGAGCAATACCGCCACCACCAGCGTATAGGGGTTGCGGTAATTCAACTCCCCTTTAGGTTCCGGGCGTTGTTGTTTGAAGCGTTCAAAAATCTCGCTCATTTCAGAGCGGGTATATTTTGCTCTTGGTAATTTTTGCGGCATTTTGATCAATATCAACTTTGGGGCTTTTGAGAAAATCTTCCCCCATCTATACTCCCCCCATGAGCACAAACAACATCCCCATTCCCACAAATGAATTGATCTTCGCCGCCCGGTTAACCCCTTACCGGTCTCTGGTGCAGGTTTCGGGTGGCGGCAAGGCGCTGGCTTTGCTTAAATGGGGTGAGATTACAATTGTTGGAATAAATCCATGTTGGCCACCGCATCAAATTTGAAACCATCCGTAAAATATTCCCATAGCCATGAGGATTATGACACGGTCACTAAAGTGTTGCGCCATATCACCGAAAATTGGCAGGAGCAGCCGGAGCTGGATGATTTGTCGAATCTAACCGGGTTGGCACCAACAAAATTGCAAAAAACATTCACCCGCTGGGCCGGGTTATCGCCAAAAGCATTTTTGCAGGCTGTCACTCTTGATCACGCAAAACGCCTGTTGGCAGAAGGCCTGCCTTTGCTGGAGACATCTTTTGAATTGGGGCTATCCAGCCCCGGGCGGTTGCATGATTTGTTTGTCAGCCACGAGGCCATGTCTCCGGGGGTCTATAAGGCGCAAGGAGAGGGGCTGGAAATTCGTTACGGATTCTACCCATCCCCGTTTGGGGAAGCGCTGATTATGGCAACCGAGCGGGGGTTGTCCGGGCTGGCATTTGCGGATGAACATACTAGCGCAGAGCTTAAAGATTGCCGCCATGAGGGCGAATTTGGTACTGGAAGTTTTAACCGCAAAGAGGCCCTGGCCGATATGACAAGCCGCTGGCCCAAAGCCCGCTTTGTTGAAGATATGACTTTCACCAAGCCTTATGCAGCGCGCATATTTGACCCGTCCCGGTGGCGAGCGGAAGAACCCCTGCGGGTGGTATTGATAGGCACTGATTTTCAAATCCGGGTTTGGGAAGGCCTGCTTAAAATTCCTGTGGGCAAAGCCACCACCTATTCAAATCTGGCCAAAAGCCTAAACCGCCCAAGTGCTGCGCGTGCAGTTGGCACAGCGGTTGGCCGAAATCCCATCTCATTTGTGGTACCCTGCCACCGGGTTTTGGGAAAATCGGGCAAATTGACCGGCTATCATTGGGGTTTAACCCGAAAGCGGGCCATGTTGGGCTGGGAAGCCGGGGTAACCGCTGAATAGGGAGCGAGGGCGTGCCAAGTATATTCAACTCCTATCTTAACCCTATCGTATATCTTTTTTGCCACCATAAGCACAGTAAATGAAAGCCTTGGACGGTTAAAACGATGACTGTGATGATTACCGGCGGTGCCGGATATATCGGCTCCCACATGGTTTGGGAGTGCGTGGACGAGGGCGAGGACGTAATTGTTCTTGATAATCTGGTTACCGGATTTGACTGGGCGGTGTGCCCGCAGGTCAAGCTGGTTATCGGCGATATTGCTGATCGCGCCCTGGTGGAAAACACTATTCGGGAAAACAATATTGAAACGATCGTGCATTTTGCCGGATCGGTGGTGGTTCCGGAATCATTTGATAAGCCGCTAAAATATTACGAAAACAACACATCGCGCACTCGCACCCTGCTGGAAATCGCGGTGCGGTGCGGTATTAAAAAGTTCATATTTTCCTCCACCGCCGCGGTTTATGCGGCACCCACAACCCTAACGCCAGTGAATGAAACCGCGGCCCTTGTGCCCTCTTCTCCTTATGGGGCTTCAAAGTTAATGAGCGAGATGATGATCCGCGACGTGGCTGAAGCCCACGACATGCGCTATGTCATGTTGCGCTATTTCAATGTGGCGGGCGCTGACCCGCAAGGGCGCACCGGGCTTTCCACCCGTGGAGCAACCCATGTGGTGAAACTGGCCTGTGAAGCGGCCACGGGCAAGCGCCCATTTTTTGAGGTTTACGGAACAGATTACGATACCCCCGATGGCAGCGCCCTGCGGGATTTCATTCATGTCTCCGATCTGGTCAACGCCCATTATGCGGCCCTGAAATTCCTGCGCGAAGGGGGCCTGAAGTTCACCGGAAACGCCGGCTATTGCCTTGGCAGCTCGGTGCTGGAAGTGGTGGATGCGGTGAAGCGTGTTTCAGGGGTTGATTTTGAAGTGCGCCACAGACCCCGCCGCAAGGGGGATATCCCGGCTATTGTCGCCGATGCCTCACGAATGATGCGCCGGTTGGACTGGAAGCCCCGCTACCGCGATCTGGATACAATTGTGGAACACGCACTGGCGTGGGAAAAGAAACTCGGCAATTCCACCCAGGACAGCCCACCGATTACGCCCGCACTTAACAACCTGACCAATAAGCTGACTTTGGTCTAAAAAACGCTTGGCCTCGCGTGCTTTACACGGCACATGGTAGGCGGTTTCTTTTTAGCGGTTTTTTTATGGCATTTCTCCTGGGCATTGATACTGGCGGCACGTTTACCGACGCGGTGATATTGGAAACGCGCGAAAACGGTGCGGCCGGAAAACTTGTTGCCAAGGCAAAAGCCCTTACCACCAGGCATGATCTCGCCATCGGGATTGCGAACGCCACCGCAAAAGTATTGCAGGACAGCGGGTGCGACCCGGCTTCAATTGGTCTCGTTTCCCTTTCCACTACGCTCGCCACAAACGCGCTAGTGGAAGGCCAGGGGGGAACGGTTGCCCTGATCTCTATCGGATTTGAGGAACGGGATTTGAAAAACGCAGGCCTTGCAGACGCCCTGGGAAATGACCCGGTGGTGATGTTAACAGGCGGTCACTCCACCCATGGAGTTGAAGCGCAGCCCCTTGATATGAAACCATTGGAACAAAAACTTGACGTGTTGAGCAAAACCGTAAGCGGATTTGCTGTTGCCGGGTATTTTGCCGTAAGAAACCCGGAACATGAACTGAAAGTACGCAATCTGATTTTGGAAAAAACCGGCAAAGCCGTCACTTGTTCTCACGAATTATCAGCCCGGTTGAACGGACCAAAACGAGCGCTGACCACTGTATTAAACGCCCGTCTTATCCCCATGATCACCCGGTTGATCCGCGCCACGCGCACAACACTGAAGGGTTACAATATCACCGCCCCGCTAATGGTTGTGCGCGGAGATGGCGCGCTGGTGAGTGCCGATTTTGCTATCAGACGCCCGATTGAAACCATCCTTTCCGGCCCGGCGGCAAGCCTGGTGGGGGCAAGGTTTTTAACCGGAGCCGAGCGGGCTTTTGTCAATGATATTGGCGGCACCACATCTGATGTTGCGCTGCTTGAGAACGGTAACCCGCAATTGGCGCCCGACGGGGCGATTGTGGGTGGCTATCGCACTATGGTGGAAGCCGTTGCCATACGCACGTTTGGGCTGGGGGGGGATTCAGAAGTGTCAATTGAGGGATCGGCGCTTTCTCCGCAATTAAAGCTTGGGCCGAAACGTCTGGTGCCCACCTGCCTGATCGCAAATTCCCATCCGGAATTAATCCACCAGCTGCTTGATAGCCAATTGAAAAGCATTTTGAACAACCGCCATGATGGTCGCTTTGTTTTCCTGTCCAACAGTGAAAAATCCTCATCTCTTTCCACTGGACTTTCTAATGGCGAAACCAAATTGCTGGAAAAAATAACCGATACTCCCCAGGCAGTGGATGGGTTGTTGGAAGGGGCTTCCCAAGGAGCCGCCTTGAACACCCTTGTTTCCCGCGGGCTGGTGTTGGTTGCGGGGCTAACTCCGAGTGACGCCATGCACGCTTTGGGCAGCCACGATTTTTGGGACGCGAGTGCTGCCTTAAAAGCCCTGCGCCTGTTTGGCCGTAAACGGGACGGAAGCGGCAATCCGCTGTTTGAAGACCCACTTGGATTGGCCAAAAAAATTATTGAAACCGTGCAGCGACGTTCCGCCGAAGTGGTGCTTGAGACCGCATTTCATATTGACGGCAGGGATGGGTTTGAAATGGTGCAGCACCCGATTGTTCAAGAAATAATGGCAGGGCGGCAGGATAAAAACGGTCGCGATAAAATGGTCAATTTATCGCTGGCCCTTGATTGCCCGTTGATCGGCCTTGGGGCTTCTGCCCATGCCTACCACCCCGAAGCGGCAGCACTGCTGGGCACAAAAGCCATTGTGCCAGAAGATGCGGATGTGGCGAACGCAATTGGCGCGGTCGTGGGGCAAATCTCGGTTCGGGCAGAAGTCACAATCACTCAGCCTTCCGAGGGGCTATTTCAACTGACAGGAATTGAGAAACCATTCTTAGATGAAAAATCAGCGCAGGATGCGGCCAAAAAACTGGTTCGCGAAAAAATCGTTCAATTGGCCAAACAGGCAGGGGCCGGAGACGTGGAAATTTCGCTTGATCGCCAGGGCAAGAGAGCCAAAATCGAATCCCGCGATGTGTTGGTGGAATCGACAATCACTGCCACCGCCACAGGAAGACCACCAATCGCATCTTCTTAGGGTCAGGACCCAAGATTACAAAGAAGGCAAATACCCCGGGAACCAGTCGTAAAGCATGGCCAGCAACAACAGGCCAAGCGCCACCCGATAAATCACAAACACCAGAAATGTAGTGCGTCTGACCAGCGCCATTAAAGCCGCGATTGCCGCCAGAGCCGCAAAAAAGGTAAAGAATGCTGCCCACAGCGCATCGGCGGGAATGCCGTTCCCCTGCTGAAAAGCTTCCAGCGCCGTGAATAGGCCAGCGGCCAGAATTGCCGGAATGCCCAATAGAAACGAAAATCGGGCCGCTTCCCCCCGCTCAAACCCTAAAAACCGGGCAGCTGTCATGGTAATGCCGGAACGGCTGGTGCCGGGAATGAGCGCCACCGCTTGAGCCAGACCAATTATCAGAGCTGGAGACAGGGTCATGTCTTCCATTTTTTTTGCCCGGCTGCCGAAGCGATCCGCAACATACATCAAAAGACCAAAGAATATTGCCCCATAGGCCACCACTTCAACCCCGCGGATTTGTTCTGAAATGCCGGAAAATCTCAATATCGCACCAAAGCCAAGCGCCGGAATTGTGGCCAGACCAATATAGGTTGCCATGCGGGAATGGGGGGTCACGCGCCCGCGTACAACATCCACTGCGCCGCCTGAAATATTTTTCACATCACGCCAGAAATAAACCAGAACAGCCAAAAGGGAGCCCATATGAACCATCACATCGGTGACAATTCCCTGATCCTCCCAACCGGTGAAAGCGGGGATCAAAATCAAATGACCGGAGGAAGAAACCGGGAGAAATTCTGTCAGCCCCTGAACAATGGCCAATACCAGTATCTGCTCAATACTCATTTATTCTCTTTCTTGTCATGCGGGCTTGTCATGCAGGCTTAAACCGCGAGCACAAAATCGCGGAAAAAATCAAATGAGCGAATCAGCTCCCTTGCCGCATTTTCGCCCGCCTCCTATAGAGTTATTTGAATCAATGATAAAACACTTTCATTTGTCACAGGAAACATTGCTTTTATGCAGACGCTTTATCATCACACATTATCTGCGGGATCCCGGGCAGTTCGCCTGATGATGGCCGAATATGAAATTGATCTGCAATTGGTGGAGGAACACACCTGGCAGCGCCGGGAAGAATTTCTCACCCTTAATCCCGCCGGGACCTTACCGGTACTTGTAGAAGGAAAGAGCTCAATTGTCGGGGCGCAGGTGATTGCCGAATATCTTGATGAAACCCAGGGGGTGTTGAAAAGAGAGCGCAGGCTGTTTCCTGAAAACCCTGTCGCGCGGGCGGAAATGCGCCGCCTGATAGAATGGTCGCTGGTAAAATTTGAATCGGAAGTTACCCGTTATCTGGTGCATGAGAGGGTAACCAAACGACAAATGCCCCAGGAGGCGGGAGGAGGCGCGCCGGACAGTCAGGCGCTTCGGGCGGCACGCGCAAATGTGAAATACCATTTGAAATATTTCTCCTGGCTCACCGATACCCGCAGCTGGATGGCAGGCAAAGATATAAGTTTTGCCGATCTTGCGATTGCGGCTTCGCTTTCGGTGCTGGATTATCTTGGGGAGATTGAATGGGCCGAAGAGCAGGCGTTAAAAGACTGGTATGCGCGGATTAAATCACGCCCCTCCTTCCGCCCGCTTTTGGCCGACCGGTTGCGCGGTATGCCTCCGGTTTCCCACTATGTTGATCTGGACTTTTGAACGGCTCGGATAAATTCAGGGCATTTCTTGAAAAAGAAGCCAAAGCTTTGGGTTTTGACAGCGTTGGTATTATGCACCCCGAAGACCAATGGGCTGCCGGGCCGCGGTTAAAAACCTTCATTGATACCAACCATCACGGCTCCATGGGTTGGATGAAAGAAACTTTTGAGCGACGCGCCAGCCCAACAAACCTGTGGCCAAATGTAAAGAGCATTATATTGCTCGCAATGAATTACGGCCCCGAAACAGACCCGCTTGGTATTTTGAACGAAAAACAAAAGGGCGCCATATCGGTCTATGCCCGGCACCGGGATTACCATGATCTGATCAAAGGGAGACTAAAAACCCTGGCTTCAAAAATAATTTCCAGAACGCGTGATGCAAAAGAAACTCCTGAAGTGAAGGTGTTCGTGGATACTGCCCCGGTCATGGAAAAGCCCCTGGCCGAAATGGCGGGTCTTGGCTGGCAGGGCAAACACACCAATCTGGTTTCACGGGAATTTGGCTCGTGGCTTTTTCTTGGCTCAATTTTTCTTAACCTCGAATTGCCTGCCGATGAGAGTGAGAGCGACCATTGCGGGAATTGCACAAAATGCCTCGACATCTGCCCCACAAACGCATTTCCTGCCCCATACCAGTTGGACGCACGGCGGTGTATTTCCTATCTGACTATTGAAAACAAAGGCCCTATCCCGGTCCCGGTGGAATTTCGCAAGGCAATGGGCAACCGGATTTTTGGCTGCGATGATTGCCTTGCCGTATGCCCGTGGAACAAATTTGCGGAAACCACAAAAGAGATCAAACTGGCCGCACCGGAAACAACAAAAGAGCCACTGCTTGGTGATTTTCTTCAATTGGATGACCGGAATTTCAGAACCCGGTTTTCCGGCTCCCCGGTCAAACGCATAGGGCGCAACCGGTTTGTTCGCAATTGCCTGATCGCGGCAGGAAATTCTGAAACTCCGGAGTTGCTGCCAAAAATAGAAGCTTTGCTGCACGACAAAGACCCGATTGTAAAAGAAGCAGCGCAATGGGCAAAAACTGAATTGGAAAAACCATGAAGGTTGGGGTTTTTGGCGCAGGCTATTCAGGCCAGAAAATTGGCAAAAAACTTGCTGAAGCAGGAGCATCTGTTTGGGGCACAAGCCGAGATGAAGAAAACTTCGATTCACTTGCGAAACATAACGTTACTCCTTTGGATTTTGATGGATTAAAAATCAGTGATGCCGTTATTGCTGAGCTGCATGATACCACCCATTTGATTGTTTCCATCGCCCCACCCCGCAAATCCGGAGAAACACCTATTGTTGACCCCGTATTGAATACACTCGCTGAACATTCACTCGCTACCCTCGCGCCAAAATTAAAGTGGATCGGCTACCTTTCAACCGTTGGTGTTTATGGAGACCATGATGGAGCCTGGGTGGATGAAGATACCCCCGCCACTCCGGCGTCAGAGCGATCCCGTCAGCGAGTGAAGGCTGAGAACGAATGGTTGAAGATTGGGGGCGATAACAAAATCCCTGTAGGAATATTCCGCCTCGCAGGAATTTATGGCCCCGGCCGCAATGCTCTTATCAATGCCCACAAGGGCACGTCACGCCGCATGGTCAAAAAAGACCAAGTGTTCAACCGTATCCATGTCGGGGATATTGCTCGGGCTCTAACGCTCGCGGCGCAACAAAAAGCCTCCGGCATTTTCAACATTACCGATGACGAACCCGCCCCTCCGCAAGATGTGGTTAGTTTTGCCCACGGGCTGATTGGAACTGAACCGCCTGAAGAAATAGATTTTGAAACCGCAGACATATCTGAAATGGCGCGCAGTTTTTATGGCGAGAACAAACGGGCGTCTAACAAACTCTCCAAGCAGGCGTTGGGGTTAAATTATGCCTTCCCCAACTACCGTGAAGCCCTGAGCCACATGTGGAAAAATGATGGTTGGCGTGGATAAGGTTCGGCTGTAAGCTTTCCCAGAAGAAAGGTTACCCAATGAATGAACTCCCTGTCGCAAATATTTCCATCGTTACTTTAGGGGTGGAAGACCTTGCGGTTTCCACTGAATTTTATGAGAAACTGGGTTGGGCTAATACAAGCGCCAGCCAGGAAGGTGTCAGCTTTTTGCAGGGCCATAGCATCGTGCTCGGCCTTTACGGACGGGCTGATTTGGCAAAAGATGCCGGGGTAAAAAACACCCCTGCGGGTTTTCGCGGCACGTCTTTGGCGCTCAACTTAATTGATGAAGCGACCGCGCTCAACTTAATTGATGAAGCGACCGTGGACGCTTTTTTTACCCATTCTGTCGCCTGCGGAGCAAAGGCTGTTAAAAAACCGGAGAAAGTTTTTTGGGGTGGATATTCAGGATATTTCGCCGACCCCGATGGGCACTTGTGGGAAATTGCCTTTAATCCATTTTTCAGCGGAGATGCAACAACCGGGCAGTTGAAACTGGAGCCAAAACCATGAGCGCCACACTGATAATCGTCGATATGCAATTGGCAATGGACAATCCTCGCTACGGCACCCGCGGCCAGCCGGATGCGGAAGCCAATGTGGCTCGCCTGTTGGGCCATTGGCGGGAGAAGGGCAATAGCGTGGTGCATGTTCAGGACAATTCCCTTGATCCGGACTCGCCCTATTTCCCCGGTAAACCCAGCCATGCCTTCAAGCCTGAAGTAGCACCCCTGGAGCATGAGACGGTAATAGAAAAACAAACCAGTAACGCGTTTATTGGTACAGACCTGATGGCGGTTTTGGAGGATATAGGTTCCTCGGAACTAATCATTTGTGGAGTTCATCTGGACAAATGTGTGGAATCCACCGTGCGCATGGCGGGCAATCTGGGGTTTATGGTTTTCCTGCCCCAAGACTGCGTAATCAGCGTCGAACGCATTGACATCAACGGAAAAAAATGGAGTGCAGATGATGTTCATGCATTGACCTTGGGCATATTGAACGGCTCTTATGCCAAAGTATTGAAAAGCACGGATTTAATGATGGAAGCGGACGGGGCCACATTGCAGTGAAAACAATGTTGAAAACAGGGGATGACACCTATGAATAACGCGCTCCCCCGCTGGGTCGATTATGGGTTGATGCCTTTTATTAATGTGGCGGTGGCTTTTTTGATTGCCGGGCTGGTGGTGCTGTTTGTCGGGGAAAGCCCTATTGAGGCTGCTTATCTGATGGTTAGAGGAGCGTTCGGCAACGGGTATAATCTGGGCTACACGCTGTTTTTTGCCACCA
>QILU01000112.1 GCA_003233475.1 Ahrensia sp. | reverse complement strand
AGCTTTCACGACAAATTCAGTTGAAGTTTACCCGGTCGCGGCCTTAGTTCGGGCACGATATTGGTTCTATGTTTTGCCTGCGCGATAAAGCTTTTTACGTCTTCATTGTGCTCTAATTTTTTACACCCCTTCACCCCGGAGAAACCTTATGAAAAAACTTATTCTTGCAGCTGCGATTTGCCTGACCACGACGACTGGATTTGCCTCGGAACTAATCACCAAAACAAGCCCCCATACTGTTGCGGTTACAATGGATCGATTGGTCGCTGCGGTGGAAAAAGCCGGTGCTAAGGTGATTGCTCGGGTGAACCATACGAAAGCGGCCAAGTCCATTGGGGCGGAGATGGTTCCGACCGAAATGCTGGTGTTTGGCAACCCTAAAATCGGTACACCGATTATGCAGAAAAACCCGGCGGCTGGCCTTGATTTGCCAATTCGCGTGGTGGTTTATCAAGGTGATGACGGAAAAACTGTAGTTGCCTATCACAATCCGTCCGAACTGGCTCAGACTTATTCAGTGCCTGCGGATATAAAGGCGTTAAAGGTGATGGCCGGTGCATTGAAAAAGCTAACTGGTGCTGCGGTCGCCAACTAACCCACCAATAACGAGGAACTTGAAGTTGAAAACTGTAAATTATTTTCTGAAAGTAGCGCCTGCAACTCTGGCATTGTTTATCTCCTTCGGGATGTTTGCACTCGCCCACGGGGCTGAGTTTATGTCCGTTAAAGATGCCTCTGAACTTTCCCAGAGCGGAAAGATATTGCTGGTGGATATTCGCCGTCCTGATGAGTGGAAACAGGATGGAATCCCAGCCTCTGCTTACGCAATTTCCATGCATGTGGAGGGGTTTCTTGATAGACTTGGCAAACTTACCAAGGGAGATAAGAATGCAAAAGTTGCGCTGATATGCGCAACAGGCGCCCGTTCGACCTGGTTAAGCGAACAGTTGGAGGCCCGTGGATATACCGGTATTATAAATGTCGCAGAGGGGATGTATGGTTCGCAGCGCGGGCCGGGCTGGCTTGCCGCCAAACTGCCGGTTAAAAATCCGGGCTGATAAGCCACATTCGAACTTTGGTTTAACGATGAGAAAAACATGAGCGTATCGTCTCCAGCCATTTCCAGCGCAGCGGGCAACCATGTTATTCCACCACCCCTGCCGATAATTGTCGGGGTTGTGGCATTTGCAGCCCTTTGCTGGCTGGTCTTTCCCTATGGCGGATGGCGCTATGTGATTGCGGCCATGATTGGCCTGTTTGCCGGATTTTCACTCTATCATGCTTCTTTCGGGTTCACTGCTGCATGGCGTCGTATCATGGTTGAAAGGCGCGGGGTTGGGATACGCGCCCAGATGTTGTTGATATTAGTTGCCTGCGCGCTGTCCTACCCGTTGATTGCCTATGGCAGCGAATGGGGGCTTCGCAATGGGGCATTTGTATTTCCCTTTGGGGTCGGCTCTGCCGTTGGAGCGTTCATCTTTGGTGCGGGTATGCAATTGGGACGCGGATGTGCTTCCGGCACGTTGTTTGTCACCGGAGGTGGGAGCACCCGAATGGCGATAACCCTTGCGGCCTTTGTTGCAGGTTCCTTGTTTGGTACGGCCCATTTGAATTATTGGAACGGGCTGCCGCGTTTCAAAGCTTTTTCTACGGTTCAAAATTTTGGCCCAGGTGTGGCTTTTGCTTTGATAGTTATGTTTGTGGGTGCAGTGGTCTGGTGGAGTATTAGGCGCGAAAAATCGGCCCATGGAGAGTTGGAAGTTCCGCGAAGAACCGGCAATATTTTAACAGGCCCGTGGTCGCCCTGGCTTGGGGCGCTGGCGCTGGTTGTGGTGAGTATCGGAACAATTTTGACCCTTGGTCGGCCTTGGGGCATTACCTCCGGGTTTGCTTTTTGGGGCGGTAAAATAGCTGCAATGTTGGGCGCGGATATGAGTATAGCCACATTCTGGCATGGAAAAATGAATGTCAGCCAAAGCATTTTTGCCCAATCCACTTCGTTGATGAATCTCAGTATTATTCTTGGAGCCATGATTGCGGCGGGGTTGGCCGGGCGGTTCAAGCCGGTATTGAATATTGGCTGGAAAGGGCTGGCCACGGCAATTGTTGGCGGGTTGTTGATGGGATATGGCGCAAGGCTGGCCTCAGGTTGCAATATTGGCGCTTATCTTGCGGGCCTCGTATCGGGCAGTTTGCACGGTTGGTTTTGGGCAATATTCGCCTTTGCAGGAAGCACGCTTATGGCATTCGGCAAACCAAAATTGGGGCTTTGACCCAAGGGCTTGCACCACATCTTTTGCACCCTTTGACCAATGTGTATTATAGTCTTTTCAGACTGGGTGGAGATATGTCGGGAGGGCATTTATGAGCGGGATATTGGTTGCAATTCTGGCGACATTGTTTGTGCTCGCCGGGCTTGGTGTCGCAGTTTTTCTGCTGGTTACAAAACCTTCTCTTAAACGAAACTGGTCACCGGACCAGGTGATCATGCCCAGCGTTGAGTTTCTCAGTGATGATCGGGTGAAGATGACAAACATCCGCGATATCCATTACCGGACAACCCGTGATTATGATTTGCAATATTTTGATAAGGAAATTGATCTGAACGATATCAATTCCGCATGGCTGGTTATTTCACCTTTTGGTGGCCCGGGAGCTGCCCACGCGTTTATTTCTTTTGGTCTGGAGGATGGCAGTTATATCGCTGTGTCGATTGAAATTCGGCGCAAAAAAGGCCAGCGATTTTCAGCGTTCAAAGCCTTTGTGCGCCAATTTGAAATTATGTATGTCCTGGCCAGTGAAACGGATGTTATTCGGGTACGAACCAATTGCGCAAAATACACGGTGCGTTTGTTTCCGGTACAAACTGAAAAAATTCTGATGCGGCAGGTCTTTGTTGATGTGTTGAAACGGGCCGACAAGTTGGGCAAAGAACCCGAATTTTACAACACGTTGTGGAACAATTGCACCACCAACATTATCAAACACGCAAGGCGGTTTTCCAACAAGCCTATTCCAAAGTGGAACTTCAGATATCTGTTGCCCGAAAGTCTGGATAAGATTGCCCATCGTCTCAACATCATCGATACCCATCTGGATTATGAGGCGGCGCGCGAGCATTTTGATATTACAAAAATGGCGCAGGCGACGGGGCCGAATGATGATTTTTCTGCGGCAATACGAAGCCACTTAACCCTTCGTCCGGTTGATTGAGCCAAGGTGTTTAATTGGCTTTAAGCACCGGTGGGCGCGGGTTTTTGGAAACCCACCACATTGCAAACAGCAGGTTTGGCACCCAACAGGACCAGGCCAGAAACATATAGACCTGCTCATAGGGCATATCAAACAGTGTGAAGATGGCGAGTTGTAACCGCAAGGTGACGGCTGCAAAGGTCAATGCGAATGAGCGGATCATCCAAATTCGGTGATCGGCTATTTGTTTTGCTCGTGCTTTAATCACGGCCTGCACGGTGGTGAATATCCAAAGAAGGGCTAATGCGGCGAAGCCTGCAGTTCCAATCAAACCTTCAATTTCAAAGGCAATTAAAAACCCGGAAATACCGCCAATTACGACAGTTAAAACATACAAGCGCCCAACCCAGCGATGCGCGGTGAGGTGGCGTTTTCGCATATTCGGAAAAAACTGATAGGCGCCGAGGGCAAGAGCAATCGGAGAGGCTGCGATATGAAGTAGGAACAGATTTTTTGCGTTTGCAATCTGGTGCACCATGGATGGGAAAGCCAACTCCAGTTGCAGCGGAATAAAACGCAGCGAGACAAGTGCAACGGCAAAGCTGCTGATGAATATCGTCCATAAAAATAATTTATTTTGAGCCATGAAAATTAGCCTGTTCAATCTCTGTATAAAATGAATAGCGATTACTGGGGGTTGAATCAATTGACAGGAATAGTCAAGCTGTCCAATCTTCTGGCTTTAGGGATTGAGTGGTTGAACGGACATAAGCAGCAATCATTATTAAACGTTGAAGAAACCCTTTCAGTTGAGGTTATTAATCGAGATGGTCGCTCTGGGATTGTGCTTGTCTGCGAACATGAGGACTATAGTGAGATAATGGAAAAGCGGGTCGCCCTTATCGCTGCGGTTGAGTAGTATAATATCATTGCAGCCCACAGCATTTGCGGGTTGCGATACTTTGAAAATAACATTTTAGGTGGATGCGTTTATGGCTGGTAATTTAACTTTTGACGATCTAAAGAAAGCTGCAAAAAGCGGTGAAATAGACACTGTTCTTGCGGTGCAGGTGGATATGCAAGGGCGGTTGATGGGCAAGCGCTTTCATGTTTCCAATTTTTTGGAAACAGCGCACAAAGAAACTCATTCCTGCAATTACATACTGGCCACCGACACGGCGATGGTGTCGGTTGAGGGTTATAAATCCACCAGTTGGGAAACAGGATATGGCGATTATGTAATGAAGCCGGATATGTCGACTTTGCGCCATATTCCCTGGCTTGAAAACACGGCACTGGTGCTGTGCGATGTGCAGGACCACCACACCCATAAAGACGTGCCTCATTCCCCCCGTGCAATATTGAAAAAGCAAATCGCCCGGCTGGCCGATATGGGCATGAAACCGATGATGGCGTCGGAGTTGGAATTTTTTCTGTTCAACGACAGTTATGAAGAGGCCAACGCCCTGGGTTATCGCGATATCCAACTCTCCAGCGCTTACAATGAAGATTATCATATTTTTCAAACCACCAAGGAAGAGGAATTGATGCAGGCGATTCGCAACGGGCTTTATGGAGCGGGTATTCCGGTGGAATGTTCAAAGGGCGAGGCCTCTGCGGGGCAGGAGGAAATAAACGTTAAATACGATGATGCGCTGGCTTCCGCCGACAACCATGTGCTTGTTAAAAACGGGTGCAAGGAGATTGCCTGGCTACAGGGGAGGGCGCTTACTTTTATGGCGAAATGGGAAAATAAATCAGCCGGATCATCTTCTCATGTGCATCAGTCGCTTTGGAGCATGGACGGCAAGACGCCGTTGTTTTTTGAAAGCCAGGCTAAATATGGCATGTCGAAACTGATGCAAAATTACGTTGGCGGATTGTTGACGCACGCCAGTGACATTACCTGTTTCCTCGCGCCCAATATCAATTCCTACAAACGCTTTGTGGCGGGAACTTTTGCCCCGACAAAAGCGATTTGGAGCATGGACAATCGCACGGCGGGTTACCGGGTTTGCGGAGAAGGCTCCAAGGGCATTCGGATTGAATGCCGGGTAGGGGGTTCTGATCTAAATCCCTATCTGGCTTTTGCAGCCCAGTTGGCCGCCGGAATTGCCGGCATTGAAGGCAAAACTAAACTGGAACCGGAATTTGTTGGCGACGCCTATGGGGGCGATAAGAACGTTCGCGAAATTCCAAATACCTTGCGCGCAGCCACCGATATTCTTGATAATTCCTCCATGTTGCGTTCTGCATTTGGGGATGATGTGATTGATCATTATGTACGAGCCGCCAGGTGGGAGCAGGAAGAATACGACCGCAATGTCACCGATTGGGAAGTGTCCCGCGGGTTTGAACAGGCCTGATCCAAAACAAGAGAGAGTAGATTTATGTCCACACTTACATGTATTTCTCCCATTGGTGGGAAGGTGTTCGCAACCCGTGAAACCCATACGGTCGACGAGTCAAATGCCCTGTTTGTCAAAGCACGGGTCGCCCAGGCCGAATGGGCGAAAAAGGAAATTTCCGAGCGCGCCGGAATTATAATGAAAGCGATTGATGCGCTGGAAGCGATGAATGATGAAGTGGTTATTGAGATTGCAAAAATGATGGGGCGGCCTGTTCGCTACGGTGGTGAGATCGGTGGCGTGCGGGAGCGGGCCAGTTATATGGCGCAAATTGCTGAGCAGACGTTGGCTCCAACTGTGATGGAAGACAGTGAAAATTTTCATCGTTTCATTGCCCGTGAACCGGTTGGTTTGGTGTTCGTGGTGGCACCGTGGAACTATCCCTATTTAACCGCTGTAAATTCGATTGTTCCAGCATTGGTGGCAGGAAATGCAGTGGCCATGAAAGGTTCAACCCAAACCATTTTGGCTGGCGGCCGTTTTGAGGATGCGCTTCGCACCGCTGGCCTGCCCGAAGGATTGTTCATCAACATGTTCCTCAACCATGAGGATACGGCGACATTGATCGCGGACAATCAATTTGATTTCATCAATTTCACCGGGTCAGTAAATGGTGGCCGACAGATGGAAAAGGCGGCGGCAGGAACCTTCACTCCGATGGGGTTAGAATTGGGCGGAAAAGATCCGGGCTACGTGCGTATTGACGCCGATGTGGATGCCGCCGTTGATACATTGATCGATGGGGCGATGTTTAATTCCGGCCAATGTTGCTGCGGTATTGAGCGTATCTATGTGCATGAAAATCTGTTCGTTGAATTTGTCGCTAAGGCCAAGGCGATTGTCGATGGTTATGTGCTGGGCAATCCGCTGGAGCCGGAAACGACGCTCGGCCCAATGGCTCATGTTCGTTTCGCCAATGAGGTGCGCGACCAGATAAAAGAAGCGATTGCGGACGGGGCAACGGCGCTTATTGATCCCGATCTGTTTCCACTTGATACGGGCGATACGGCCTATCTCGCCCCGCAAATTCTGGTTGATGTCAATCACGATATGCGGGTGATGCGGGATGAAAGTTTCGGGCCGGTGGTTGGCATTATGAAAGTCTCTTCAGATGAAGAAGCGATAGCGTTGATGAATGATTCAGTCTTTGGGCTGACCGCTTCGATCTGGACAAAGGACGCAGATGTCGTGCAGGAAATCGGGATGCAAATTGAGACTGGAACCATCTATATGAACCGTTGTGATTACCTTGACCCCGCCCTTTGCTGGACAGGTTGCAAGGAAACAGGACGGGGAGCATCGCTGTCGCTGTTTGGCTATCACAGCGTCACCAGAGCAAAATCCTACCATTTGAAGAAAGCCTGAGAAGATGACATTGACTGAAAATTGGAGGACCGCAAATTGGAGCTATCCGACCGCCATTAAATTTGGTGCCGGGCGCATTGTCGAACTCCCTGCTGCCTGTGAGCAGGCCGGAATTAAAAAACCTCTTTTGGTCACCGATAAAGGGCTGGCCAGCCTGCCGATTACACTTGACGCCCTCGACAAAATGGAAGCGGCGGGTCTTGGGCGTGGAATATTCAGTGAAGTTGATCCAAACCCGAATGAACACAATCTTGCTGCCGGGGTTCGCATGTTTAATGAAGGTGACCACGATGGGGTGATCGCCTTTGGCGGTGGTTCCGGTCTTGACCTTGGAAAATTGCAAAGCGTTTCTGTTTGGGATTTGGAAGATGTCGACGACTGGTGGACACGGGCAGATGCCTCGGTGGTCAAGCCAATCATCGCGGTGCCGACAACCGCAGGCACTGGTTCTGAAGTGGGCCGTGCCGGGGTGCTGACCAATTCTGAAACCGAAATGAAGAAAATAATTTTTCATCCCAACATCATGCCGGCGGTGGTGATTTGCGATCCAGAACTAACGGTTGGTATGCCGGCGATGATTACGGCGGGCACGGGCATGGACGCTTTTGCCCATTGTCTGGAAGCCTATTGCTCCCCCCATTATCACCCCATGTCGCAAGGCATTGCGCTTGAAGGAATGAAATTGGTGAAGGACAATTTGCTCACGGCTTATACGAGCGGGGATGATCTAACCGCCCGCGCCAATATGATGAGTGCGGCGGCGATGGGAGCAACGGCATTCCAAAAAGGCCTGGGCGCAATTCACGCCCTTTCCCACCCAATCGGTGCGGTGCACCACACCCACCACGGCACGACCAATGCTGTTGTGATGCAAAAGGTTTTACTCTTTAACCGCAGCGCCATCGAAAAGCGAATCGAGAATGTCGCGGCCTATCTTGGCATAGATGGCGGCTTTGAAGGTTTCTACGATTATGTCGGTGAGTTGAACAAGGCATTAAATATCCCGGCCAATCTCACCGAGCTTGGGGTGAAAAACCCCGACATTGACCGTCTAACAGAAATGGCTCTGGTTGACCCAAGTGTCGGCGGAAATCCGGTTGAGATGACGGCGGAAAATACCCGAAAATTGTTTGAAGCCTGCTTGTAATTACTTTTTGGGCCGCCAACCGGGGCCTTTGAAAAGATACCCGAAGGCGTGCGTCCATTTCTTAGAACGGCGAATGTCTTTTCCTATCCGCCAATATTCATAGAAATTGATAATAAACGGATTGTTGCTGTTGGGCGGGGTGGTGATGCCGTAAATTACTTTTTCAACTTCAGGCTCATAGGTTCCAAAAAGCCTGTCCCAGATTATTAAAATACCGCCGTAGTTTTTATCAATATATTGCGGGTTTTTCCCGTGGTGGACACGGTGCACAGAAGGGGTGTTTAGCACCTTGTCGAGCCAACCCAATTTACCAACTTTTTCCGTGTGGATCAAAGTTTGATAAGCAACGACGATGGAAAGGGCGATGATTGTTTGCACAACATCAAAGCCGATTAGAATCATCGGAATGAAAAATATCCACTCAATAACCGCATCAACCCAGGCAATACGAAGGGCTGTGGTTAAGTTAAATTCAGGCGAAGAATGGTGGACGCTGTGATGAGCCCAGAAAATTCGCACTTCATGTTCCCAGCGGTGCATCCAATAATAGGTGAAGTCTGCGACAATTACCGCCAGCACCCATGTCCACCAGGTGTGTGGAATTTGCAGGGAGGTGAATTCAGCCGCAATCAACAGGCCAACAATGAAAATCAGACTGTAGGCGGTGCGCTCTAACAAAATAGTGATAATACCGATGGAGAAATTAGCCAAAGTCTCCCCCAGCTTTTTTCGTCTTCCAAAAAAGTAATCAAAAACAGTTTCTGAAACGATTGCTAACAGGAATATCAGGCCAATGATTTCTAACACTTGAAGTGTTCCGGTATAGACTTCAAATTGTTGTTCAATAGCAGGTGCGGTGGAATCCATGGTGGGTGCTCCGTCGATAAATATTTATATTGAATGAACGACTGTTCATTGATATAATTATATCAGCAGGAAATACAAGAGGAAAATTTGATGAGGGGCGTTCTAATGAAGGATCAGGAAACCAAACGCAGCATAACAACGGCCGCCCGCCGCAGGTTGATTGTTGAAGCGGCGGCGGATTGTTTTATTGAGAAGGGTTTTCACCAAGCCAGCATTCGCGACATTGCGGGTCAGGCCAAGGTCAGCCTTGGTAATCTTTATAATCATTTTGAAAATAAAGCTGCGCTCATCGCTGAAATCGCCACGCTGGAAGCGGAGGAAATATTTGAAATTGAAAAGGCGCTGGAAGGGAATAGTTCACCATCCGCGCGGATCGAGAGTTTCGCGGAGAGTTTCTTTGATTACATGGCACAGCCAAAAAATACGATTCTTGCAGCAGAAATTTTAGCTGAAGCTCTACGCAATGAAACCGTCGCTGTGGGTTTTGAAAATAACCGCAAAAGATTGGTCGGGCTGGTCGCAAAAACATTGGATGAGAGTCAACATGATGGCAGGTCGGTGGAGACAGCCAATTTGATTGTGGATTTAGTAGAGGCAGCAGCGACACGGGTTGCGTTTGATTCAAAAAGAATAAAGTCGCAAACAAAAAAGAGTGTTGTTGAGGCGGTTAACCGGTTGGTTGCCTAAGGGTGAAGAGGTGAGTGCGAAGCCATGCCCATAGGCGCCTGTTACGCGGATTCTTATATTGCTTGATCTTCAAAAACAATCAGCCCTGCGGCGGTGTTGGAGGCCGGTACGTGGTAGTAGCGATAAACTTCTTTGATGTTATCGCTTAATGCTCCGCGCATGGTGAGCCACATGATGAGCTCAATTCCTTCGCTCCCTGCATCGCGCATATATTCAGTATGGCTGATTTTGGTTAGGGAAATTGGATCCTGGCTGAGCTTATCCAAGAACATGGTGTCAAATTCTGAATTAATCAACCCGGCCCGTTCACCTTGTAACTGGTGAGACATGCCACCGGTTCCAAAGATTACAACCTTCAAATCCGGTGGATAGGATTCCACCGCACGGCGGAGTGCTTTGCCTAATTGATAACAGCGGTTGGCGGTTGGTTGGGGGTATTTCACTACGTTTACACAAAACGGAATAACCTTGCAGGGCCATTCATTCGGTTGGTCAAACATCACTGTTAAGGGAACGGTCAGGCCGTGGTCTACTTCCATCTCATTGGCGATGGCGATATCGAATTCATCCATAATGAGTGATTCGGTCATGTGGGCGGCGAATTCGGCATCACCATAAACATGGGGGACTTTGCGCGGGCCATACCCTTCATCAGCAGGTGCGTAATCGTCAGCGACACCCAGCACAAACGTGTTGATCAGTTCAACGGAAAACGCGTTGGCGTGGTCGTTGTAGATTACAATTACAACATCGGGATTGGTCTTTTTTATCCACTCGCGTGCCGGGCCGTAGCCATCAAAAAGTGGTTTCCAATAGGGATCGTTGGTTTTGCCGTTATCGGAAGCGGCACCAACGGAAGGGATATGCGAACAGCCGACTCCGGCGATAATTTTAGCCATGGGGATCGACTTCCTTCAATTTCTCAACGGTTGTTTTCTGCTTTGGAACGGTTGTTCTTCAACTGGCGTCCGCCGTCAAGCAGCATCTGGCGAAATTCATCAACGGTGACATGGGACATGGCCCCGCCCACATCCTGCATGTTCAGGCCATCAAGAGTGGCGAGTTTGAAGGTGTAATAAATATTGCCCCCCACTTGCAGCATGCCAAGCCAGTCGCGTTTTTCTACCATGGAGCGTTGTTCGGCGGTCATGGGATAGTGATCGAGATAGGCGCTTTCATCGAGCTTAAAGGTTTCGCGGTTGGCAAGCACATCCAGCGATTTGCAAAACTTGTTCAGATGATAGCCCTCACGGCAGCGTTTGCCGTTGAATACATAGGTGCCGGGAATGTCTTCGTAGTCTTTCTCAAGTCCCATTTCAGTGCTCCATTTCTGTGCCATCTAAAGCGACAAGAATTCTATCGGTGCGAGGATCGTATTCATTATCTGACAAATCACCATTCAGTTGCTGCCATTTTACCATGGGTGCTGACTTCAGGATAGGGATATTTGGAGTGGAAAATCCCATGAGGATGTATTGGTCGAAAGGGCCTAATTCTTATCCCCTTGTTAACCAAGTTTCTTTACTTTTCGGGACAGAATTATGGACCATCGGGGAATCAACCGTGACAAATGTGGTAGTGGAAAAATTGGATGGGCTTATTCGTTGGTTTATGCCGGCGCATATGAGTAATGACATCAGTGAATATAAAAATGTTCGGATGTTTTTGATCAGCCACCTGTTCGGCCCGTTTATTTCCCATCCGATCACACTGTATTTAATGTTTGCCGATCCTAACCCTTCTCCCCATGTGTGGGTGCTGGCAGCGTCAATTACAGCCTTTTGGTTGTTCCCGATTGCATTGAAGATATTCCCAAATTCATACACGTTGCTGGCATTGATTTCGGTGCAGAACCTGACTTTTACCATCCTGTGGGCGTCATATAATTATGGTGGAGCCTCGTCTCCGTTCCTGATGTGGATATTGATCGTGCCTTTGCTCGCGTTCTTCTAT
>QILU01000096.1 GCA_003233475.1 Ahrensia sp. | reverse complement strand
TGGCGCAGCAAAATCGGGGATGGGATTTCGATCTGGAAGAAGGTTATCTCGATCCGGCCAAACTTACGCGGATTGTGACAGATCGCACCGCGCCTTTATCGTTCAAAATGGAACGGGAAACGGATTTCCGCGATACGGTGGTGACCCTGCTGCTTGATAATTCCGGTTCCATGCGGGGTCGACCGATCACCGTTGCGGCGACCTGTGCTGATATTCTGGCGCGTACTTTGGAACGCTGCGGGGTGAAAGTGGAAATTCTTGGATTTACCACAAAGGCGTGGAAAGGCGGGCAATCCCGCGAAGCCTGGCTTAAGGCGGGAAAACCCGTAAACCCCGGTCGGTTGAATGATTTACGTCATATTATTTATAAAAATGCGGATTCACCCTGGCGGCGGGCGCGACGCAATCTTGGCCTGATGATGCGCGAAGGATTGTTAAAAGAAAATATTGACGGGGAAGCGCTTGAATGGGCCCACAAACGCCTTTTAGCACGGCCGGAACAACGTAAAATCATGATGATGATGATTTCAGACGGCGCACCGGTGGATGACAGCACCCTGTCGGTCAATCCGGGCAATTATCTGGAACGCCATTTGCGAATTGTTATTGAGGAAATTGAAAATCATTCACCGGTTGAGTTGCTGGCGATTGGCATTGGCCATGATGTGACAAGGTATTACAAACGAGCGGTGACAATTGTGGATGCGGAGGAATTGGCTGGCTGATTTGTTTGAAGAGCAGCGGCCGCAGGCCAAAAAAGTAAAAAGACGCCGGGCATCCGGCATGGTTGGATAATGCCGTCTCGGTTCGCCCGTTCATTGTTGAGTGTGGTGGTGGGATTACTATTGTTTTGGGTGAGCGCTATTACAGTGTCCGCACAAACCCAATCGATAAATGTAACCGCCACCCCCATAACGGCGTTTGATTTCAATAACCCTGCAAAGCGGCGTTTTGGTAAGCTGGAATTTGCTGGCGGTCTGGTGTTGCGATCACCGTTCAGCAATTTTGGCGCGTTCTCCGGGCTTAGAATAACTGATGATGGTTTGCTCACTGCGATTACCGATACCGGGTACTGGCTACAAGGGCGTATTGCGCGGGATCAAAACAACGTTCCGACAGGGTTTAGCCAGGTTCGCATGGCTCCGTTGTTGGACAATTTCGGTGAGCCTTTTGGCAATAAATGGTTTGCGGATGCGGAAGGGCTGACCTTCGTCAACGGATTTGCCTTTGTGGGAATGGAGCAAAACACCAGGATTTTGCGATTTTCTGCCGGAAAGGATTTGCTTTCCGCTAAATCAACCGTTTTGACGCGCGAAAACAAAGGCGGAAGTTTTCGTTCCAATAACGGGTATGAGGCAGTGGCAAGTTTCCCCGCAAGCCATCCGTTAAGCGGGGGCATTCTTGCATTGCGAGAAAATTGGGGCAGGAAAGATAATTTTCATAGAGGCGTGCTTTATGGGCGCAATGGTGAGGATGAGGGGCAATTTTCTGTTCTTGGGGATGGACGTTTCGCCATTACGGATGCGGATTTTCTGCCCTCCGGCGATCTGCTGCTGCTTGAGCGGCGCTTCACCATGGGGTGGGGGGCGCAAGCCCGTATCCGTCGAATTAAGGGGCGGAAAATCAGGGACGGGGCAAAGCTACAGGGGGAAATTATTTTTGAAGCGGGTAACGGGCAATTGCTGGACAATATGGAGGGGCTGAGTGTGTTTACCGGGCCTAAGGGGAAGCTGCGAATAGGAATGATTTCGGACAACAATCACTGGCCACTGCAGCGAACGATTTATCTGGAATTCACTATCCCTGATTTTGATTAGGCGGCGAATTGTCGGCGGGCAAAAAAACCATAGGGCAGCAACATGGCCAGCCCCATCAGAATTTTAACAACGAAATCTCCCACTGCTAAGGAAATCCACAAAGGCACCTCTGCGCCTATTCCCAAAAAGGGAGCGGGGAAACCAAGGGAGCCGTCCTTGCCGCCGAAATCCAATAATCCAAATGCCGGGGCGAAGGCGAGGCCAAAGAAGAGCAATGTATCAATTGCAGAACCGGCAAGGCTGGAAACCAGAGGCGCGCGCCACCAGGTGGAATTGCGAAGGGAGTTGAAAATTGAAACATCCAGCAATTGCGCAACCAAGAATGCGGTTCCCGAAGCGATGGCAATTCGTGGTGAAGCAAGCCAGACGCTGAGTATGACAGCCAGAACAAAGCCAAAGGCCACCACTAATCTTGCTTTCTTAGGCCCAAATTTGCGGTTGGTGAGATCGGTAATTAGAAAAGCGATCGGATAGGTGAACGCACCAAGGGTGAGCAGGTCTGCCAGATTGACGCCGCCAATGGTGGCTTGCAGCGGGAATTGAACCAGATAGTTGGAAACGGCCACGACAGCCGTCATTGCCAGCACAAAACCCAGTATATTGGTGGTCGATTTGGTCACGGGGTTAACTCCGAGGATAAATGAAAAAGGCGGCCAGTAGCCGCCCTCTCAAAATCTCATTGCAAATGCAAAAAATTATGCAGCAGCGTCTTCGCTCATTTTCTTTTGAATCTGACGACGGATCAAGGCCGCTTTTGGAGAAAGGTTGGCTTCTTTTTCCTTCATCAAAAATGCATCAAGGCCGCCGCGGTGTTCAACCGTGCGAAGGGCAGCAGCAGCGATGCGCAATCGAACACGCTGGTTCAGGGTTTCGCTCATCAGGGTTACATTCACGAGATTTGGCAAAAAACGACGGCGCGTGCGGTTGTTCGCATGGCTTACATTATTGCCGCTCATTACGGCCTTGCCGGTTAATTCGCACTTGCGGGACATGGGTCTCACCTTAAATGTCTGGGAAGGGCTGTATCGTTACACACGCAGGTTTCAAAAGCCTTGGTGTTCGTCTCTTACAATAAGAGCTCGAAATGCGATTGCCAACCAATCCGGGAAAGTCGCGGATGTGTAGGACGGGAACAGTCTTTCGTCAAGATGCAGGAGGCTGAATTGAATAATTTATTGTATCTACCCGGCGCAGGGGAAACAAATGGAATGAACGGGTAAATGAATTGTGCGTGATCGGGAATCAAAGACCCCAATTTTGCCCAATTCACTCTGTTACAGAAGATTTGGGGTCATATCTTTGGCTGTAACAATTTTTTTCTGGAAGTAAGTTCAAATGAAAATATCACGATCCTCCCCATTTTTCGCGGCGCTTTTGGTTACCAGTGCGCTTGGAAATTCTCCCTTGCAGGCGGCTGAAGCCAAACTGGTGTCCAGTATCAAATTGGAATTTTTGGGGATTGGCATCGGAAAAATGAACAGCTCGATCAGTGTGACAAAGGGTAAATATTCAATTTCAGGTGTGGTTAAGACCAGCGGCCTGGCAGTAATAGTCAGCAGAACACGAGCAAGTTTTGCCAGTGCGGGTCGGATCAGAGGTGCGCGTATTGAGCCGGGCGGGCACGAGCTGAAATATACATCGAACAGAAAAAAAGGCAGCTTAATGCTGGCCTTTTCCAAGGGCAACATTTCCCGCACAACTGTTGTTCCCAAGGTGAAATACAAAAAAGGAACAATTCCGGTTAAGCCCAAGCATTTGAACCGGGTTTTGGATCCGGTGAGTGCCTTGCTCTTTCCTGTAAAAGCCGGGGATGTGGGAGACGGGAACCGTGTTTGTAATCGCACTCTGCCAGTGTTTGACGGAAAAGCACGCATGAACCTGGTATTTTCGTATAAATCAGAAGCAATTCGTGAAGCTGAGGGTTTCAAGGGAATGACCTTCACCTGTTCGATTCGTTATCAACCCGTGTCCGGGTTTCGTCCATCTAAAAAGAATGTGAAATTCATGAAAGCCAATCGGGACATGGCGGTGACCATGGCCAGGGTGGGGGATAGCAATGTTTATGCCCTGTTCGGTTTTCGGGTGCGTACCGACAAGGGTATGGCCAGCGGATATGCGTCAAAGTTCGTGGTGCAATAAGGACAAATTAGTCTATATGCTTGGGGACAAGTTCTAAACTTTTTCACAGCTTCGAGATTATGAATCTGCCGCCCCGCGTTTATTCAAAACATGAACCTGTTCCTGCCAGCGGAAATTCCGGCCGTGGGGTGACGGCTGTATTGGGGCCAACCAACACGGGTAAAACCCATCTGGCTATTGAGCGGATGCTTGCCCGACCCTCCGGTATGATTGGCCTGCCGCTTCGGTTGTTGGCGCGTGAAGTCTATCAGCGTGTGGTGGAGCGGGTGGGCAAGGATGCGGTGGCGCTGATAACGGGTGAAGAGAAAATTTTACCAACTAATGCACGCTTTCAAATATGCACCGTCGAAGCCATGCCGGCATTTACGGATGTGGATTTTCTGGCGATTGATGAGGTGCAACTGGCGGCAAACCTTGATCGGGGCCATATTTTTACCGACCGGTTGATGAACCTTCGAGGCCGTGGCGAGACCATGTTGCTTGGGGCGGCAACCCTTCGTCCGGTGTTGGAGGAACTGTTGCCGGGGATCAACATCGTTACCCGACCGCGCATGAGCAAGTTGGAATATGTGGGACAAAAGAAGATCACCCGCCTGCCGCGCCGCTCGGCCATTGTCGCGTTTTCGGCTGACGAAGTTTATGCCATTGCAGAATTGATCCGCCGCCAGCGCGGGGCGGCGGCGGTTGTTTTGGGTTCCCTTTCGCCGCGTACCCGCAATGCACAGGTTGCGCTTTATCAATCCGGAGATGTGGATTTTCTGGTGGCAAGTGATGCCATAGGCATGGGGCTCAATCTGGATGTGGATCATGTGGCATTTGCTCAGGATCAAAAGTTTGATGGTTATACCCATCGCCGCTTGAAACCCGCAGAATTTGCGCAAATTGCGGGCCGGGCCGGGCGGCACGTCAATGATGGAACCTTCGGGGTTACCGGAAATGTGGATCCATTTGAGGATGAATTGGTGCAACGCCTGGAAGCCCATGAGTTTCCTGCGGAAAAAGTATTGCAATGGCGAAACAGAAAGCTGAACTTTGATTCAATCAGCACTTTGATCGAATGCCTTGATCAGCCATCCAAAAATAAATTGCTCGTAAGAGCGCCCCTTTCCACCGACCAGCAGGCGTTGGCGGCGATGGCGGCTCAAGATGATATTCGCGGGCGAACGACATCTGCCGAGCGGGTGGAAATGTTATGGCAGGTGGCGCAGGTTCCTGACTACAGAAAAATTGCCCCGGTAAACCATTCCGATATGCTGGCGACCATTTACTGTGATTTGATCGATGAAGGGTACATCAATGAGGACTGGTTTTCTGCGCAAGTGAAACAAACCGATGTGGCGGAAGGGGATATTGATGCCTTGTCCAATCGTATCGCCCATATTCGAACCTGGACCTTTATTTCGCACCGTCAGGAGTGGCTGAAGGACGCCGCTCACTGGCAGGGGGAAACGAGGGCAATAGAGGATAGATTGTCGGACGCGTTGCATGAACGCTTGACGAAACGCTTTGTTGACCGCAGGACATCGGTTCTAATGAAGCGCCTGCGGGAAAATACCATGTTAGAGGCAGAAATTGCACCGTCGGGTGCTGTGACCGTTGAGGGTCATCATGTTGGCGAATTGCTTGGGTTTCAGTTCACGCCCGATTCCAATGCCAATGGCCCGGATGCGAAGGCTGCCACTGCGGCGGCGTTAAAAGCTTTGGCGAGCGAGATTGAAGCGCGTTCAACCAGGCTGGGTGCGGCACCCAATTCTGACATCGTTTTGCAAAACGACGGCACATTGAGATGGGTGGGGGCACCGGTTGGCCGGGTAGTTGCCGGAGAGGAAACCCTTAAACCAAAAGTCCTGTTGCTTGCCGATGAACAACTCACCGGCCCGGCCCGCGACAAGGTGGCCGCACGACTGGAACGTTGGCTGGCTCACCACATAGATACCCACCTCAAGCCGTTGCTGGAACTCAGTGAAAGTGAAGGGGTTGAGGGAATGGCGCGCGGGGTTTCCTATAGAATTGTGGAAAATCTCGGCACGGTCGATCGGCGCGAAATTGCAAATGATGTGCGTAGTTTGGATCAGGATCAGCGGGCGGTTCTGCGCCGAAAAGGGGTGCGATTTGGAGCCTATCATATATTTGTGCCTGCGCTGTTGAAACCGGCCCCGGCCGAGCTGGCGGCATTTTTATGGGGGCTAAAAGAAGACAGGCTGGAAGCGCCAGGGCGAGGGGAAATACTTGCGGCACTTGCGGCCGGACGTACTTCGATGCCGATTGAAGCAGAGTTTGAAGAAACGTTTTATCGAATTGCGGGCTTTCGGGTATTGGGGAAAAAAGCTGTGCGGGTGGATATTCTGGAGCGACTGGCAGATTTCATCCGTCCGGCCATCGGGTGGCGGTTTAAGCCGCAGGCACTAGCAAAGCGCCCGGAAGGGGCGTGGGATGGTGCTGGCTTTATGATCACCACCGCCATGCTTTCTATTCTCGGGGCAACCCATGAAGATATGGCAGATATTTTGCGCGGTCTGGGATATCGCGGTGAAAGCATGTTGGAAAGTGATGTGAAAGAGAAGCTGGAGCAATGGGATTTGGCCGAAGCTACACCAGACGAAGAAGAGGGCTCCAAACCTGAGGAAAAATCAGATACACCAGTTGAAGTTGTTAATGCCGAAGAGCATGAACAGGTTCAAGAAGCGGTTGAAAAAATTGAAGAACCCGAAGAACCCAAACGGGTTGAAATATGGCGTCAAAACCGGGAAGGGCGGCATTCAAATCGTGGTGCCAAAGGTGCCAGAAATAAAGCAAATAAGAGCGGGCGGGATAAACCGCAATCGGCGAAGGGCCGGAGCCCCGGTTCCAGGAAACACAGCGGAAGGTCTAACACCTCAAATAAACCAGTCGAGAAGCCAATTGATCCTGATAGTCCGTTTGCCGCATTGCTGGCCTTAAAGGGTGATTTGAAAGGCAGGAAATGAGGCTTTTAGCAGTTGTCTGATGTGCTGAAAAATTCCCGTCTGCGGGCTGATAAATGGTTATGGTATTCCCGCGTTGTTAAAACCCGTACCCTGGCGGCAAGCCTGATTAAGCGCAACAAAGTGCGATTGAACAATGAACATTTTAACGCACCCAGCCGAATGGTTGGAGTTGAAGATGTTTTGACCATAACTTTGGCGCGGCAAATAAAAGTCCTGAAAATTAAAGCCCTTGGCACCCGTCGTGGCCCGGCCAGCGAGGCGCAACTTCTGTTTGAAGACTTATCGCCGCCGGTTGTGAAACAAGACCCCCGAAGCCGCCCTGCCAAACAGGGCGTGCGGGAAGAGGGGGCGGGTCGCCCGACAAAAAAACAACGTCGTGAATTAACGCGCTTTCGGGCGCAGGCCGGGGAAGACTTCTCGTAAACCCGGGTAATAGTCACAGGTATTTGAAGGCTAAGAGTTTTGCTTGTTTTTCAACCACCAAGGCGCTAATCAAGCCGCATCTGTTTCTGGAAAGTTCCACGTTAATGACCTATCTCGTGCTCGATAACTGCATCAAGTGTAAATACATGGATTGTGTGGAAGTGTGTCCGGTGGACTGTTTCTATGAGGGTGAAAATATGCTGGTCATTCACCCTGATGAATGCATCGATTGTGGTGTTTGCGAGCCGGAATGTCCGGCGGAAGCGATTAAGCCAGATACCGAACCGGGCCTGGACAAATGGCTGAAAATCAACACCGAGTATTCCGAAATCTGGCCAAATATAATTGAAAAAGGCAAATCCCCTGCTGACGGCGAAAAATTTGACGGGGAAAAGGACAAATATGAGAAATATTTCACCAAAGAACCCGGGGAAGGAAGCTGAGTCAGTTATCCTTCTGTGTTAACCATTTTTCCAAAAGGTTAACAGTAAGGGTTGGTTCCGGGCGTTATTTCATTGAAATTCCCCGTTTTTCCGTGTAGGCTTTGCTCAATCGTTAAGTTTTTGTCCTGAAAAGCGTTAAACCTTGCAGTTTGTCTTATTGCTGCCATTCGTTTCGCTATCTTTTCATGTGCGTGGAAAGATTCGCGTTGGGTTCGCGCGGTTTTCGGCATGGGGATTAAGGAAGTCCGGCTTAAAACTTACACGATTTTGCGGGGGGCTGACCTCTTCGCCAAACAATATAATGTGCCCGCTGGTGCAGGCAATTGAAATTCAGGAGAGATCGGCATGGCAGCCAAAAAAACTATTCAAAGACAAGGTTTCAAAACCGGCGAATATATCGTTTACCCTGCCCACGGTGTGGGACAGATTGTTGATGTGGAAGAACAGGAAGTTGCCGGGTTTTCTCTGGAGCTGTTTGTTATTGATTTTGCCAAGGATAAAATGAAATTGCGGGTGCCTATACCAAAAATTGAATCCGTGGGCATGCGCAAGCTTTCGGAAGATTCCCATGTCAACAAGTCACTGAAGACCATACAGGGGCGCGCGCGTATTAAGCGCACCATGTGGAGCCGTCGTGCGCAGGAGTATGATGCCAAAATCAATTCCGGTGATCTTATTCAGGTTGCTGAAGTTGTACGTGATCTGTTTCGTTCGGAAAATCAGCCGGAACAATCCTATTCAGAACGTCAGCTTTATGAGGCCGCACTTGAGCGCATGGCGCGTGAGGTTGCTGTGGTGAAAAAAATTACCGAAACAGAAGCGGTTAATTTGATTGTAGTGAACCT
>QILU01000246.1 GCA_003233475.1 Ahrensia sp. | reverse complement strand
GACAGCTTTTTGCCATGGAGAAGAATATCATTCGGCCATTTAATTTTTAAGCCCCGTTCCAATTCCGGTTTTGCCACAGCAAGCGCTTTGTGCAGCGCAAGAGAGGCAACAAGCGGGAGGGTGGCGAGGGATTGGGAATCCGAAGGGTCGATCAACAAAAGCGAGGCGTACAGATTACCCGGTTTTGAAACCCATTCACGTCCCCTTCTGCCCTTGCCCGAAACCTGCTCGGTGGCTGTTATCCAAAGCTGCCCATCGTCTCCTGCTTTTGCCCATTGCAAAGCTTCACTGTTGGTGGAACCCACGCAATCCAACGCCAAGTGTCGCCAACCGGTGAGGTTTTTGATCGGGCGAGGCAAGGAAATCCTAAAAGAAAGTGCGCGCGGCGGCGGTGGCAATATCAGACATGGGCCCAGCCACCAGCACATAAAAGACCGTAAACAGGCCAGCAATTATCAAGACAAACCGCAATTCAGAGGCCATTGGGACAAAACCCTGTTCCGGTTCATCAAACCAGATTATTTTTACTATCCGCAAATAATAAAATGCACCCACCACACTGGCGAGCACCCCTATGACAGACAGTACATAAAGTTCTGCTTGTATAGCGGCGAGGAACACAAAGTACTTTCCCCAAAACCCGGCGAGCGGCGGAATACCTGCCAGAGAAAACATCAAAGCGGTTAGCGCCAAAGCCAACATGGGGTTGGTGCGTGACAGACCAGAGAGGCTGGAAATTTCTTCAACCATGCCGTCCGGACGGCGCATGGCAAGAATACAGGCGAAAGTGCCAAGCGTCATGGCCATGTAAATGATCATGTAAAGAATAACGCCTGCAACCCCTTCTTGCGATCCGGCAGCCAGCCCCACCAGCGCAAAGCCCATATGGCCGATGGAAGAATAGGCCATCAGCCGTTTGATGTTGGTTTGGCCGATAGCGGCAAAAGCCCCCAGCACCATGGAAGCAATCGAAATAAAGGTGATGATCTGTTGCCAGTCATTCACTGCAGGTTCAAACGCCCCGTGCACCACCCTGATCAGCATGGCCATGGCGGCGACCTTCGGGGCAGCGGCAAAAAAAGCGGTAACAGGGGTGGGTGCGCCCTGATAAACATCCGGCGTCCACATATGGAACGGTACGGCAGATATTTTGAAGGCAATGCCCACCAATACAAATACAATCCCGAATATCATGCCCAACGAGCGCCCTTCCCCCATGGCGGCGGCAATCCCATCAAAACCGGTCTGTCCGGTGAAGCCATAAACCAGCGACGCGCCATAAAGCAACATGCCCGAAGACAAAGCACCAAGCACAAAATATTTTAGCCCGGCTTCGGTGGAACGCAGGGAATCGCGGTTAATCGCGGCCACCACGTAAAGCGCCAGCGCCTGCATTTCCAGACCCAGATAGAGGGTAATAAGATCGCTGGCAGAAATCATTATCAACATGCCCAAAGTTGCGAGCACGACAAGGATTGGATATTCAAACCGGGAGAAGTTTTCCAATCGGGCAAAGCCAACCGACATGGCAATGGCGGCGCCTGATCCGATCAGCACCAGAATTTTCATTAATCTGGCAAACGGATCCATCACAAACGCGCCGTTAAAAGCCGTGCCAGTGGCGGGGTAAAAATAAAGCCAAAGGCCCGCCAGAACCAGCAGCGCGACTGAAAGACCAGTCACCACCCGCGTCGATGTTTCCCCAATGAAAACCCCGAGCATGAGCAGAAACATTGCCCCAACAGCCAGCAGCATTTCTGGTATTGCCATGCCCAAATTTGGTATTTCCATGACGATTTGCATTTTTCTAACCGTCCTAATTGCTTACGGCGGCATTTATGGCCGCTTCATAATTTGTAATAAGATTGTCGATCGACGCCTGGGTAACATCAAAAACCGGGCTTGGGTAAACCCCGAAAAATATTATCAACACGATGAACGGATAGAGCAGGAGCTTTTCGCGGGTATTCAGATCAAGCATAGCTTTGAGGGATTCCTTATCCAGTGTGCCAAACACCACCCGGCGGTAAAGCCAAAGGGCGTAGGCGGCGGAAAGGATGACCCCAAAGGTTGCAAAAAACGCCACCCAGGTGTTGGTTTGAAACGCCCCCAACAGGGTAAGAAATTCCCCCACAAAGCCTGCGGTTCCCGGCAGGCCCACATTCGCCAGGGTGAAAATCAACAGGGCCACCGCATATTTGGGCATGTTGTTGACCAGCCCGCCATAATCGGCAATCTGGCGGGTGTGGGTACGGTCATAAATTATGCCGACGCACAGAAACAATGCACTGGCCACCAGCCCGTGGGCCAGCATCTGGAACATGGCACCCTGCAAACCGTAAATATTAGCGGTGAATATGCCCATGGTAACAAAACCCATATGGGCAACGGATGAATAAGCGATCAGTTTTTTAATATCTTCCTGCATCAAAGCCACAAGGGAGGTGTAGATGATGGCAATCAGGGAGAGCGCAAAAACAAAGTACTGCAAATCAGCGCTGGCCAGCGGGAACATGGGCAGGGAGAACCGCAAAAAGCCATAGCCGCCCATTTTCAGCAATATGCCGGCAAGGATAACGGAGCCCGCAGTCGGTGCTTCCACATGGGCATCGGGCAACCATGTGTGCACGGGCCACATGGGCATTTTTACCGCGAAGGAAGCGAAGAACGCGATCCACAGCCAGGTTTGCATTTCTACCGGAAATTTGTGGGCAAGCAGGGTTGGGATATCGGTTGTCCCGGACTGCCAGTACATCGCCATGATGGCCAGCAACATGAGCACGGAACCGAGCAAGGTGTAGAGAAAAAATTTCAGGCTCGCATAGACCCGGCGCTCCCCACCCCAAACCCCAATAATGAGGAACATGGGGATCAGACCAGCCTCAAAGAACACATAGAACAGCACAATATCGAGTGAGACGAACACACCGATCATCAGGGTTTCAAGAATAAGAAACGCGATCATATATTCGCGAATGCGGGTTTTTACGCTCTCCCAACTGGCCAGAATGCAAAACGGCATCAGGAATGTGGTCAGGATAACAAACAGCATGGAAATGCCGTCAACGCCCATGGAGTAGGAAATCCCGCCTTCCTTTATCCAGGCGGTTTTTTCCACCATTTGAAAAGTGGATTGGGTGTTGTCGAAATTATACCAGATGCCAAGGGACACGATGAAGGTCAAAACGGTGGTGAGCAGGGCAACATAGCGCACGTTACGGCGCGCCACTTCGCTGTCTTCCCAGATAAAGAAAATCATCAATGCCCCCACCAGGGGCAAAAATGTTACGATGGATAAAATGGGGAGGTCAGCCAACTTAATTTCCCCCGGTGAACATCATATAGGTGGTCAGGGCTGCGGCCCCAATCAGCATGGCAAAGGCATAGTGGTATAGATATCCGGTTTGCAATTTCACCACCCCACGGGTGATGTCCAACACCCGGGCAGAAATTCCATTGGGGCCAAAGCCGTCGATAATCCGGCCATCGCCCTGTTTCCACAAAAAATACCCCAGCCATTTGGCAGGCCGTACAAATATCAAGTCGTACAGTTCATCAAAGTACCATTTGTTGAGTAAAAATTTGTAGAGGCCGGGGTGTTGGCGCGCCAGTTCAGCCGGAAGTTCGGTTGAGCGAATGTAAAACAGCCAGGCAACAACGAAGCCGATAACCATCATGATAAACGGTGCCCACTTAACCAGAGTTGGCACTTTTTGGAAATTTTCAAGGATTTTGTTATCAGCGCCGAGAAATAATGAGTTTTTCCAGAACTCAAGATAATTCGGATCCAGATTACCGGCGGCGTGGTTGGCACCAATAAATTTGGTGTAGAAAACAACCCCGGCCAGCAGCGCGCCAAGTGCCAGAACATACAGCGGGATCAGCATGGAGTTGGGGCTTTCATGGACATGGCTCATCACGTCGGCAGAAGCGCGTGGCTTGCCGTGGAAGGTCATGAAAATCAGCCGCCATGAATAAAAGCTGGTGAACAGCGCCGCGACAATGGTCATCCAAAATGCGTATCCGGAAAACGCATTCTGGCCGACATAAAGGCTCTCAATAATGGCGTCCTTAGAGAAGAACCCGGCGGTGCCGATTATTGTACCTGGAATGCCAAGCCCGGTTAAAGCAATTGTGCCAATTATCATCATCCAATAGGTGCGCGGGATATGTTTTCGCAAGCCCCCCATTTTACGCATGTCCTGCTCATTGGACACCGCATGAATTACCGCACCCGCACCGAGGAACAAAAGCGCTTTGAAAAAGGCGTGGGTGAACAGATGAAAAATACCGGCCCCATAGGCACCAACCCCAAGGGCTGCGAACATATAACCGAGCTGCGAACAGGTGGAGTATGCAATGACCCGCTTAATGTCGTTTTGAACCAGACCCACAGTTGCAGCAAAAAAAGCGGTTGTGGCACCAACCAGCGTCACGAAGGCCAAAGCCGTCGAGGACAGCTCAAATATGGGTGACATGCGGGCAACCAAAAACACCCCGGCGGTCACCATTGTGGCGGCATGAATAAGCGCGGAGACCGGAGTTGGGCCTTCCATGGCGTCGGGTAACCAGGTGTGCAGTAGAAACTGGGCTGACTTGCCCATGGCTCCCATGAACAGCAGCAATGCGACAATTGTAATGGCACTGTCTCTTGGCAGATCATAACCCAGGAATGTCAGTGCAATTTTGTCCTGCCCGGCGCCTCCAGCCTCGGCAAAGCCTGCGGCATTGGCAAAAATGACATCAAAACTTACGCTGTCAAACAATACAAATACGCCAAAAATACCCAGCGCAAACCCAAAATCCCCTACCCGGTTCACCACAAATGCTTTAATGGCGGCAGCGTTGGCGGAAGGCTTTTTGTACCAAAACCCGATCAGCAAGTAGGAAGCCAGCCCCACCCCTTCCCAACCAAAAAACATTTGAATGAGGTTGTCGGAGGTAACCAGCATCAACATGGCGAAAGTGAAAAGGGACAAATAGGCAAAGAAACGCGGGCGGTGCGGGTCGTGGCTCATATAGCCAATCGAATAGATATGCACGAGGGAAGAAACTGTGTTGACCACCACCAGCATAACCGCCGTCAGCGTATCAACGCGAAAGGCCCAATCGGCGGTAAAATTGCCAACCGAAATCCATTGCATGACTTCAATCGTAAAGGGCTCGGTATTACCGAAATAAAATCCGGCAAAAATTACCCAGCTTAAAAGAGCCGCGATAACCAGAAACCCGGTGGTGATAATTTCGCAAGCCCTGTCACCAATTTGTTTGGCAAAAAGACCCGCGATCAAGAACCCAGCAAGGGGAAGGAAAACGATGAGATGAAGCATGATATTTTTCGCGAATTTTGGCCGCGCTACCCTTTCATCACATTCACATCTTCCACCGCGATGGAACCGCGGTTTCGGAAGAAAACAACAAGGATGGCAAGCCCGATGGCCGCTTCGGCCGCAGCCACGGTGAGCACGAACAGGGCAAATATCTGCCCCATCAAATCGCCATTGGCCTGGGCAAAGGCCAGGAAGTTTATGTTCACCGCCAACAGGATCAACTCAATCGACATTAGGATTACGATGACGTTTTTTCTGTTCAAAAAGATACCAAACACCCCAAGGGTGAAAAGGATAGCGCCAACTGTCAGATAATGGGCAAGACCGATTACCATTGCTAGATCCCCTCCCCTGATTTCACGCTGCGCAGTTTTACCGCGTCGTCAGGATCCCGATTGATCTGGTCTGAAATATTTTGGCGTTTAACATCATCACGGTGGCTGAGAGTCAGAACAATTGCGCCAATCATGGCGATCAGCAGGATAATCCCGGACAATTGGAAAAAGAAAACATATTTGGTGTAGAGCAAATCGCCAATGGCTTTGATGTTGGAAACTTCATTCAAATCAGGGATCGGCTGAACGGCGACAACATTCTCTCCCCCGACATCAAGTTTGAGAGAGGTAAAGACAAAGATCAGTTCAATCGCCAGAATCGCGCCAATAACGCCACCGATGGGCAGGTATTGCAAAAATCCATCGCGCATTTCCGCAAAATCCACGTCCAGCATCATCACCACAAACAGGAACAGCACTGCCACTGCACCCACGTAGACAACAATCAATATCAGCGCCAGAAATTCCGCCCCCATCAGCATGAACAGGCCGGAGGCATTGAAAAATGCCAGAATAAGAAACAACACCGAATGCACGGGATTGCGCGATGCAATCACCATGAAAGCGGAAGCCACGGTCACCGTGGCAAACAGATAAAAAAACAGTGCAATGACGCCCATGGCGATATGCGTTTCCTTTTGTTTCGGGTCATTTGGTTCAATGAAGAACTTCAAAAACCCGTTATATTATGCCCTCTTAGCGCTTCCGCTTTTGCCCGTCTATGGAGCGTTGGAAGCATTCAACTATTTTTCCCACCAGCCGTTAATTCCTACCGATAGGGTGCATCGATGGCGATGTTTTGAGCCAACTCCCGCTCCCATCTGTCGCCGTTTTCCAACAGCTTGTCCTTGTCATAATAAAGCTCTTCACGGGTTTCCGTGGCAAACTCAAAATTGGGGCCTTCAACAATGGCATCCACCGGGCAGGCTTCCTGGCAAAAACCGCAATAGATGCATTTCACCATATCAATATCATAACGAACCGTGCGGCGGGTGCCGTCGTTGCGGCGCGGCCCGGCTTCTATTGTGATGGCTTGCGCCGGGCAGATCGCTTCGCACAATTTACAGGCAATGCAACGCTCTTCTCCGTTGGGATATCGACGAAGCGCATGTTCTCCGCGAAAGCGGGCAGAAACATGCCCTTTTTCAAACGGGTAATTTATAGTCACCTTGGGCGCGAAAAAATACTTCATTCCCAGACCAAACGCCTTGATGAATTCCAGCAGGAACAGCGATTTACCGGCTTCTAACAATCCAGCCATAAGTTATGCCCACCCCATGAATTGCAGCACGAAGGCTGTGGCGAATACCATAAACAGCGAGATGGGCAAAAACACTTTCCAACCCAGACGCATTAGTTGGTCATAGCGGTAACGGGGAACAAGGGAGCGCACCATGGCCATGCAGAAAAATACGAACAGGCCCTTTAGAACAAACCAGACAATGCCTGGAACCCAATTAAACGGAGCAATGTCGATGGGCGGCAACCAGCCCCCAAGGAACAGAATGACCGTCAAAGCGCACATCAGGGAAATGGCAACAAATTCGCCAAGGAAAAACAACAGGAACGGGGTGGAGGAGTATTCGGTCATGTGCCCGGCCACCAGTTCAGATTCCGCTTCCGGCAAATCAAACGGCGGACGGTTGGTTTCCGCAATGGCTGAAATAAAGAAGATGATGAACATGGGGAACAGGGACAACCAATGCCAATCCAGGAACGTATTGGTGCTGATACCAAGGCGGGTTCCAAGCCCGTCCTG
>QILU01000227.1 GCA_003233475.1 Ahrensia sp. | reverse complement strand
CGGCGAACCTGAAATCTCTGCGCAAAGAAGTTGAAGGTAAAATCAGCCGTAAAGTGAGCGATCAGGAATTTTCTTCGTACCTGATGTACCCAAAAGTGTTTGTTGATTACGCGCTGGCAAAAAGTGCCTATGGCCCAATGAGCGCCCTACCCACCCCGGTGTTCTTTTATGGAATGAAGCCGGGGGAAGAGGTTCGGGTGGAAATCGAAAAGGGCAAATTGCTGGTGGTGCATTGCCTGGCGCAAGGCGATATGGATGATCAGGGAATGGTTACGGTGTTTTTTGAGTTGAACGGGCAGCCGCGCCGGGCCCGGGTGCCCGATAGATTGCACGGTGGAGATGCCATCATTGCTCGCGCAAAAGCCGAAGAGGGCAATTCGCTGCAAGTGGGGTCTCCCATGCCGGGGGTAATTTCTGCAATCATGGTTGAACCGGGGCAGGAGGTCGCTGCAGGTGATGTGCTGGTGTCGATTGAGGCGATGAAAATGGAAACGGCATTGCACGCAGAGGCCGACGGAATAATCGCTGAGGTGCTGGTAAAGCGGGGAGACCAGATTGACGCCAAGGATTTACTGGTGCGGTTTGAGTCCTGACCCTAAGGCGAAGGTCTTAAGTCTTCGATGAACAACTGAACCAGGGGTAGGATTTTTTCGACTATCACCTCCACCCCGCGCGGATTGGGGTGTATGCCGTCATCCAATAATTTATCCGGGTAAGTAAGCACCCCATCGAGAAAAAATGGATATAATAAAAGCTCGTATTTGTCAGCCAGTTTTTGGTAAATCGGGTTGAAGGCATTGGCAAAATCTTCACCCATATTCGGCGGGGCAGGGGTGCCAATGAGCAGAACTTTAATACCCCGTTCCGTTAGCTGAGCTATCATCGAATCCAGGTTTTTTTCGGTTGTTTTCGGCGGCAGGCCACGCAGGGCATCATTGGCCCCCAGTTCCAATAAAACCCCGTCTGTGCCATCGGGAACAGACCAGTTCAAACGCGCCAGGCCGCCCCCGGTTGTATCGCCGGAAACACCGGCGCTAATAATTTTTGCTGAAATTCCCTTGGCATTGAGAAAGTCCTGGAGTTTTTCCGGAAACCCTTTGCCAGGGGGTAGTTCATAACCGGCTACAAGACTGTCTCCAAAAACCACGATATTGGGAACGGCATTAATTTCAGCTGAGCCCTTGTTTTGATTTTCTTGAGCGAGGGTGGGAAAAGTCAACAGAAGTGCAATAAGGGCCACAATGAATGGACGAAAACTCCAAAGATTGTTCTTTTCTTGCATAAATTTAATGTGTTGCACTTTGACTTGCCTCGCAAAAATTATTATCTGGTTTAACGATTATCTGGAATCAAAGCACCATGCTATCCTCCATGGCTATAAATAAGAACAGCGACAAGATTATGCCGGTTATTCAATTAAAAAATATTCATCTTACCCTGGGCGAGGGGGCTTCGAAAGTTCATGTGCTGCGTGGAATTACCTTGAATGTGGAGCTCGGAAAAAGTGTTGGGGTGGTGGGGCCATCGGGTTCCGGTAAATCCACTTTGTTGATGGTGATGGCCGGACTTGAGCGAGTGGACAGCGGCGTGGTGGCCGTGAATGGCGAAGATTTTTCAAAAATGAGCGAAGACGCTTTGGCGGCGTTTCGAGGGCGTAATATAGGAATTGTGTTTCAGTCCTTCCATCTCATTCCCAACATGACGGCGCTGGAGAATGTGGCGGTACCGCTGGAGTTGGCCGGGGATGGAGATGCGTTTGCCAAGGCCGAGGCTGAATTGCGTGCGGTGGGTTTGGGGGAACGATTGACCCATTACCCGTCACAGATGTCCGGCGGGGAACAGCAACGGGTTGCCATGGCAAGGGCGCTGGCACCTGATCCCAAAATATTGGTTGCCGATGAACCCACGGGTAATCTGGACGAGGAAACCGGGTCGCAAATTACCGATTTGCTGTTTGAAAAGCAACGGGAGCGCGGCACCACCCTTGTGTTGGTGACCCATGATCCTTCACTGGCAGCGCAATGTGACGTGACTTTGCGGGTCCGGGCTGGAGAGATTGAAGGAAGCAAGCCAGTTGCGAAATCAGCAAAAAAAGAGAGATTAGCGTGAGCGTTTCAACCGTCACCACCAAAATACCATCCACTGCTGGCCTGTCATTGGCGTTTAGATTCGCATTGCGGGAACTGCGCGGTGGGCTGGCGGGTTTTTATGTTTTTCTCGCCTGTATTGCTCTGGGGGTGGGGGCCATCTCCGGGGTGAATGCGGTGGCGTTTTCGATCACTTCCGGGATCGTCAATGAAGGAAAAACCCTGTTGGGCGGCGATATTGCCTTCTCGACGAATCAAAGGCGTTTGAAGGATGATGAGCGCAGTTGGTTGCAAGGCAATGGCACACTCAGCGAAGCGGCCACCATGCGTGCCATGGCCCGTCTTCCCGATGGCTCGGATCAATCTTTGATAGAGTTAAAGGCAGTGGATGGAGTATGGCCTCTGGAGGGGGCGTTAAAGGCAATTCCTGAGCAGGCCGAAGAAAAATTATCGGAAGCAGGGGGTGTTATTGTTGATCCCATATTGTTGTCCCGGCTTGGCCTGCTGGTGGGCGATTCATTAAAAATTGGTGCCGCTCAATTGACCGTTTTAGGCACGATTGAAAATGAACCGGACCGGGTTTCAGACGGTTTTGGGTTTGGCCCCAAAGTGCTTATAAGCCTGAAAACGCTGGCGCTCACAAAGCTGGAACAACCCGGATCGCTTATCCGGTGGACCGGGCGGCTGAAATTAGATGATGGGACGCAGAGTAATCTGGAAGAGGTCATCGAGACAAGCAAACAAAAATTTCCGGAAGCCGGATGGCGTGTTCGGTCCCGTTCGAATGCGGCTCCGGCGTTGACCCGAAATGTGGAAAGGTTTTCTCAATTTCTTACCCTGGTGGGGCTGACTGCTTTGATTGTTGGCGGGGTTGGAGTTGCCAACGCGGTGCGGGCGTTTTTGGAAGGCAAGAACAATGTTATTGCCTCGTTTAAGTCTCTTGGGGCTCCTGCCGGGTTTGTGTTTCGGGTTTATTTGATTCAGATTCTAATATTGGCAATTGCGGGTGTTGTGATTGGATTGGCGATTGGTGCTGCGCTGCCGTTAATCGCAAAATGGGCGTTGGCGGGAATATTACCAATGGGTTCTGCAAGCGCTATTCACCCGGTGGCATTGTTAAGTGCTGTGGCTTACGGCTTGCTAACGGCGTTGGCTTTTGCCCTTTGGCCTTTGGGGCAGGCGCGGGATATTCCTGCAACGGCTTTGTTTCGCAATTTGAGCCGGGATAACGCTCAATGGCCGCGGGCAAAATATCAAATTGCCACAGCATTGGTGGTGTCGGCTCTTGTTGCACTGGCGATGTGGCAGGCCACTGACAAACGGGTGGCGGTAATATTTATTGTGGGAATTGCCCTTTCGTTTGTACTGTTGCGCGGGGTGTCGTGGGGTATCCAATGGATTGCGCGCTTGATGCCGCAGGTGAAATCAACTCCTTTGAGACTGGCTATCGGAAATATTCACCGTCCCGGTGCATTGACCTCCTCAGTTGTACTTTCTCTTGGTCTGGGGTTGGCTCTGTTGGTGTCGTTGGCGATGATTGATGGTAATTTGCGCAGTCAGATTTCTTCCAACATTCCTAAAGAAGCACCAGATTTTTTCTTTGTGGATATTCAGTCGACAGAGTTTGATGCGTTTAATGATTTTCTTGCAAAAACCGCCCCCAAGGGCGAAGTGCAGGCCGTGCCCATGTTACGGGGGCGGATAGTTTCCATTAACGGTGTGTCGGCAGCGGAAATTGAAGCAAACGCAGGCGTACACTGGGTATTGCATGGTGATCGCGGCTTAACCTATTCCGCCACCAAACCGGCCAACTCCAGTCTTTCCAAAGGCAAGTGGTGGGATGAAGACTACACAGGCACAAACTTGGTTTCATTTACGGCGGAAGAAGCAGAGGAGGTCGGGATTGATCTGGGGGATAAAATCACCGTTAATGTTTTGGGGCGCAATATTACCGCTACCGTTGCCAATTTGCGGCGGGTGGAATGGGAATCTATGGCGATCAATTTTGTTATGGTGTTTTCACCCAATACTTTTTCCGGTGCCCCTCATGCCTTTATGGCAACACTAAGGGTGGGTAAAAAAGATAAACCATCAGGGGAAGAGACCAAAGCGCAAATAAAGCGCGATGGGGAACTTCTTAAAGCTGTTACCAGCAATTTTCCGATGGTCACAACCGTGCGGGTGCGTGATGCGCTAACGGTGGTAAATGGTTTGATAGAACAATTGGCAACGGCCATTCGTGCCGCCGCCCTGTTGGCGCTGGCGGCATCCATACTGGTGCTGGGCGGTGCGCTGGCAGCGGGAAATTCTGCCCGGGTTCACGATGCGGTTGTTTTGAAAACATTGGGTGCCACGCGGCGCACGCTAATCAGTGCGTTTGTGATTGAATACGCGTTGCTTGGTCTGGCCACCGCATTGTTTGCCCTTTTGGCCGGGGGAATTGCTTCCTGGTTTGTGATAAATGGCGTTATGGGCCTTGAGTTCACCCTGCTGCCTTTTGTGGCCCTCGCGACGGTTGTGGCGGCACTGGTATTCACCGTTGGGTTCGGGCTGGTGGGAACATGGCGTGTTCTTGGCCAAAAAGCCGCCCCGGTATTGCGTGAGTTGTAGATGTTATTTTTACCATGTAGCGTAATGAAGTGTGATTGCCCTTGAAACAGGGGTCCAAATACCTCATATTATGAACAAGTTCGGGTGCGAAGCTTTGCCCAAATCAATACTCATTGAAAGAGAATCAATATGGCTGACTATAAAGAACAACTTCGGGGCCGCGTTCAATCGGGCGCGCGCGCTGATATCGACGAGGGCCTGCGCAGCTATATGCTGGGCATCTACAATTACATGGCAAGCGCCATCGGGCTAACTGGTGTTGCCGCTTTTGGAATGGCCACCTGGGCTTCTAATAACCCCGATGTTGCCAATTTCTTGTATAACAGCATGTTCAAATGGGTCATTATGCTGGCCCCGCTGGCCTTTGTGATGGTTATTTCTTTTGGCATCAACAAGCTCTCTAAAACTGCCGCAACCGGTATGTTTTACGCATTTGCTGCGGTGATGGGTGTTTCCATGTCCTGGATATTCCTGGTGTTTAACATCCCAAGCATTGTGCAAACGTTTTTTGTAACTGCGGCCTCTTTTGGTGCGCTTAGTCTTTACGGCTACACCACAAAACGCAGCCTTTCCGGCATGGGTTCATTTTTGATGATGGGTCTGTTTGGCCTCATTATTGCGATGATCGTGAATATGTTCATGGCCTCCACCGCCATGGCTTTCGCCATCAACGTGATTGGTGTTCTGATCTTTGCAGGTCTTACTGCTTACGATACCCAGCGCTTGAAAAACACCTATGAAATGGTGGCCGGGAATGCGGAAGCCATTGCTAAGTCATCCATCATGGGTGCGTTGAGCTTGTATCTGAACTTCGTAAACATGTTCATGTTCCTGCTTAACTTCATGGGCAATCGCGACTAAGCCCTGTTGAAATTAAATTGAGAAAGGGCGCTCCATTTGGAGCGCCCTTTTTTTGTGTTTGAATAACACTTCGGATCGACTGGTAATTATCGCAAAGGCATGGAATGATATTTGAGCAGCCTGGGAGAGCGGTATGATTGAAGAAGAAGACATTCATAAAGAAAAGGTATCGAAAAAAGGTATTTGGAGCTGGATGCTTTTTGATTGGGCGGCCCAGCCTTTTCATACCTTGATCATTACTTTTATTTTCGGGCCGTATTTTGCAGCGTTTGTTGCTTCAAGTGCTACAGAAGGACAGGCCTCCTGGGGTTATGCTACCGCTCTTGCCGGAATTATCATCGCTATTATGTCTCCTATACTTGGGGCGGTGGCAGATGCAACGGGGCCTCGAAAACCCTGGATATTTGCTTTCTCCCTGCTTGCAGTTGCGGGTGTGTTTTCTCTTTGGTGGGCGGTCCCCAATACAATTGATGGAGCTTCTGTCACTTTTGTTCTTGGCGCTTTTATTGTTGCAACTATCGGTTATGAATTTACCGCAGTGTTTAACAACGCGATGATGCCGGACCTGGTGCCCCGCTCACTGCTTGGTCGTTTGTCGGGTAATGCGTGGGCGTTAGGGTATGTTGCTGGTCTGCTTACTTTGATTATTGTTCTGGCAACGATGGCAACAAACAATGAGGGGCTGACTCTCATTGGCACCGAACCGATGTTTGGCATTGATGCTGCGGCTAAAGAAGGGGAGCGGGCAGTGGGGCCCTTGGCCGCTATTTGGTATATCATCTTTATTATTCCGCTCTTTCTTTTCACCCCGGATGTGCGCCGCCGGAAAAAAGTAACGGGGGCGATCTCACAGGGGCTGAGTGATTTGATGCAAACCATCAAGCGCCTGCCTTCCAATAAATCTTTGTTTGCGTATCTCGGCTCTTCGATGCTTTACCGTGATGCGTTGAACGGTCTTTATGCTTTTGGCGGAATTTATGCGATTGGCATGCTTGGCTGGTCGATTGTTGATGTGGGTGTATTTGGAATTTTGGCGGCTTTTGTTGGCATTTTTGGAGCTCTGTTAGGTGGTCGCTTAGATTCCAAATTTGGACCGAAATTTGTGGTAACAACAAGCGTTATCATTCTCATTATTACGACCTTCGTTATCATCTCAATCGATAGGAACCATGCACTGTTTATACCAGTGAGCGAAGGGGTTGCTAATACATTGTTTTATATTTGTGGTTGCTTTATTGGTGCTGCGGGCGGTGCTATTCAAGCCGCTTCCCGCACCTTGATGGTTGACCAGGCCGAGCCTGGCCGGATGACCGAAGCCTTTGGGCTTTACGCTCTGTCGGGCCGCGCAACAGCTTTTCTGGCGCCCTTTATGGTCGCTTTGTTTACAGATATCAGCGGCAGTCAGCGTATCGGGATGTTGCCTATTGTTATTTTGTTTATTATTGCGCTGTTGTTTTTGCCGATGGTGAAAGATGAATATTCTGGGCCAAACGACGGCGCAGCTGAGGTGTTCTAATGCCTGAAATGGCGCATGCCGGTGAAGACCATGGCTAGACCCGCATCATCGGCGGCTTTAATAACCTCATCATCGCGCATGGAACCGCCGGGCTGAATGATGGCGGTGGCACCTGCTTCTGCCGCTGAAAGCAGGCCATCGGCGAAGGGGAAGAAGGCGTCCGAAGCCACTATTGATCCGATGGTTTTGGGTTTATCCCAACCGGCAGCTGTTGCCGCGTCTTCTGCTTTTCTTGCGGCGATGCGTGATGAATCAATCCGGCTCATCTGTCCGGCCCCAATTCCAACCCAACGGTTGCACCGTCTTTCACATAAATAATGGCGTTTGATTTGACGTGTTTGGCCACCTGGAAAGCAAAGCGCAGGTCTGTTAATTCGGCATCTGTTGGAGCGCGTTTGGTGACGGTTTTCAATTCAATATCATCAATATTACCGGTGTCGTGGGCTTGAACCAGCAGGCCGCCGGATACGGTTTTTACTGCCAGACGTTCAGCACGGGGATCGGCCAGGCCGTGGGTGAGCAACAGGCGTAAATTCTTTTTTGTCGCCAGCACTGCGCGGGCTTCGTCAGTTGCATCCGGAGCGATAATTACTTCGGTGAAAATCTCCACCATTGCCCTGGCCGCTTCTTCATCCAGCGTGCGGTTCATGGCAATGATGCCGCCAAATGCAGAAGTGGGGTCACAAGCCAAAGCGTCGTGATAGGCTAAGGTGAGATTGTCTCCTATTGCCACGCCGCATGGGTTGGCGTGTTTGATAATGGCAACCGCAGCGCTCGTTTTCGGGTCAAATTCACTGATCAGCTCAAAGGCCGCATCCGTGTCATTGATGTTGTTATAGGAAAGTTGTTTTCCCTGAATTTGCTCCGCCGTTGTAACCCCGGCGCGAAGCTCAGGAGTGGCATAAAGCGCCGCCTTTTGGTGGGGGTTTTCCCCATAACGCATGGTTTGCACCAATGCCCCGCCGATGGAACGGTGGGGGGGTGTTTCAATTTCAAAAACCTGTGCCATCCAGTTGGATACCGCCGCGTCATAGGCCGCCGTGTGGGCAAATGCTGCCTGGGCCAGCCGCTTTCGGGTGGCGTAGGTGGTCACACAATCCTTGCCCAGTTCACGAATAAATCCGGTGTATTCATCGGGTGAAGTGAGCACACTCACATAGGCATGGTTTTTTGCCGCCGCGCGCAGCATGGCCGGGCCACCAATATCAATATTCTCAATGATGGCGTCATCGGCTGCACCAGATTTCATGACCTCATTGAACGGGTAAAGGTTGGAAACCAACAGGTCGATTTCATCAATGTTGTGAGCTTTCATTTCAGCCCTATGGTCATCCGCATCGCGAATGGCGAGCAAGCCACCGTGAATGGCCGGGTGCAGGGTTTTTACCCGCCCGTCCAGTATCTCGGGAAATTTTGTAACGTCCGAAACATCCGTAACCTTTAATCCGGCTTGTTTTAATGTTTTGGCTGAACCGCCGGTGGAAAGTAATTCCACTCCATGATTGGTCAACGCGGTGGCAAGTTCAATTAATTTGGTTTTATCGAAAACCGATATTAAGGCACGTTTGATCTTGACCTTATCCGGGGCAGGAATTGAACGGGTGGATATTACCATCAGGTGGGCTCATTTTTCGGTCAGTGGGGATGGGCGTCTTTTGAGCTTCAAAACGAGTTTCGTCCAGTGAAGAAAAATGTTCTCCCCGAAAGTTGGCGTTTTTGTTTGAAGGTGATACCGCACGAGGTATGAAGGCGAGCCAAAAAACAGTTTTGGGAATTGAAACCAGTTGCGATGAAACTGCGGCAAGCGTTGTGGTGAGCAGCAGTCAGAATGATGGTCATGGTGGAATGGGAAAAATTCTTTCCAATGTTGTGTTTAGCCAGATTGAAGACCATGCACCTTTTGGCGGGGTGGTGCCGGAAATTGCAGCGCGTGCTCATTTGGAAGCTCTGGACGGGGTTATTGAAACGGCGCTTAATCAGGCAGAACTAAAACTGGTTGATCTTGATGCAATCGCTGTGACTTCCGGCCCTGGCCTTGCCGGGGGGTTGATTGTGGGCACCATGACGGCGCGCGCGCTGGCGGCTGTTCACAACAAGCCGCTGATTACGGTCAATCATCTGGAGGGCCATGCGCTCACTGCGCGACTAACCGATGGGATAAAATTTCCCTATCTGTTGTTGCTGGTTTCCGGCGGGCATAGCCAAATTCTGCTTGTGCGGGGGGTGGGGGATTATGAGCGTTGGTCCACCACGATTGATGATGCATTGGGAGAAGCCTTTGACAAAACCGCCAAACTGTTAGGCCTGCCTTATCCCGGCGGGCCGCAGGTTGAAAAAGCTGCAAAGCAAGGCGATCCAAAAGCCTACGCCCTGCCGCGTCCGCTTTCGGGAAGAGAAACTTTGGACATGTCGTTTTCCGGATTAAAAACCGCTGTGCGTAAAGCCGTCGAGACCAGCGAGCCGGGAGACCAAACCGTGGCTAACATATGTGCATCGTTTCAGGCCGCTGTCGCGGATGTACTGGAAGATCGCCTGACGCGCTCGTTCACAAAATTTGAACAGCAATTTGGTGGCTCCGGGTCGTTGATTGTTGCCGGCGGTGTGGCAGCGAATTTTTATCTTCGGGACAGGCTGCAACGGTTAAGCCAATTAAAAAATTGGAACTGGATAGCGCCGCCGCAGGAATTGTGTACCGATAATGCAGCAATGATCGCCTGGGTGGGGGTGGAGCGGTTGATATTGAAAATGGAAATCAAAGATGAGGGGATTCGCCCACGCTGGCCGTTGGATCCTCTTGCTGCCGAACGCAGTGGGAAACAATTTGGTAAGGGCAAAAAAGGGGCGAAGGCATGAGTATTTCGGTTCTTGGTTCCGGCGCATGGGGAACCGCGCTCGCCGCCATGTTGGCCCGTCAAAATGAAGGGGTTGAACTTTGGGGGCGTGATGAAAATACAGTCAATGAGATAAATCGGGAGCATTGTAACAGGGCGTATCTTGGCGAACTTGAATTGCCTGATAAATTAACGGCTACAAACAATCTTGCTCAGGCGTGTAAGGCAGGAATAATCTTGTGTGCGGTTCCTGCTCAAAGCTTTGCAGACCTTGCGGCAAAAATTCAACTGCTTGTGAAACAAGATGCCTGGGTGATTTTATGCGCCAAAGGGATTGATCAAAAAAGCGGTAAGTTGTTGCATCAATTGGCTGAAAATTATTTTGAGCGCGCGCGAATAGCTGTTCTTTCCGGCCCCAGTTTTGCCCATGATGTGACCCGGGGATTGCCCACTGCGGTTAGCCTCGCGGCAAACAAAATTGAGGATGCTCAGGCGTTGGCACAAAAATTATCGGCGCCGAGATTCCGAATATATGCCAGCGATGATGTGACCGGGGTGGAAGCCGGTGGGGCGTTAAAAAATATAATGGCGCTGGCGATAGGTGCCGCGCGGGGACTGGAGTTGGGGGCGAGTGCGGAAGCAGCAATTATCGCACGCGGATTTGCCGAGTTGAATCGCCTTGCTGTTGCGCTTGGGGGGCGACCGGAAACAATGACCGGTCTTTCCGGTTTTGGGGATTTGGTGCTTACCTGCTCCAGCCCGCAATCGCGCAATTTTTCCTATGGGTTGGCATTAGGATTAGGGGAAGAATTGCAATCTTTGCCACTTGCGGAAGGGGTGCATAGTGCAAAAATTGCCCTGGAGCTTGCTCGACGTCACAATGTGGATGTGCCAATTATTGAAATGGTGGTTGATGTATTGGCGCAAAAATTATCAGCAGAAGAGGCGGTGGCCCGCTTGCTTTCGCGCCCCTTAAAAATTGAAGCTTAAGCGAATAATATACGGAGATTGAGATGCAATACTGGTTGTTTAAGTCCGAACCTTTCAAATGGTCCTGGGAAATGCAAAAGGCCAAAGGGAAGGCTGGAGAAGAGTGGGACGGTATTCGCAATTACCAGGCGCGGAATAATATGCGCGAGATGAAGTTGGATGACCGGGCTTTTTTTTACCATTCCAATGAAGGCTTGAATATTGTCGGGGTGGCGGAGATATCAAAACTTTCTGCCCCCGATTCCACCATCGACGATGAGCGTTGGGATTGTGTTCATATTCGTGCACTTGCTGATGTTCCAAACCCGGTTGATCTGAAAGAAGTGAAGGCTAACAAAAAACTGTCCAATATGGCGCTGGTGACTTCTATGCGCCTATCTGTACAGCCGGTTAAGCGAGCGGAGTGGGAGGAAGTGTGCCATATGGGTGGATTGAATCCCGATACATTAAATCCGGTTTGAAAGTTAAAAAATGATCAATAAGAATATCTTCACTTGGAATGGCCCGTTTGGATTGCCGGAATTTGGTAAAATCAAGAGTGCTGATTATGCCGCAGCTTTTGATGTGGCCCTATCCAGCCACAGGGTGGAAATCAACGGGATTGCGGAAAATAGCGATGCGCCTAGCTTTGAAAATACCATTCAGGCATTGGAGTTGTGTGGCGATAAATTGCACCGGGTTTCTGCGTTGTTCTGGAATTTAATTGGCTCCAACAGCGATGATGTGATGCGTAAGCTGGAGCGCGAAATTGCGCCGAAACTTTCCAAACACAGTTCTGAAACTGCCGCCAATAAAGACTTGTTCGCACGGGTGGACGCCTTGTGGCAGGGGCGCAAAGAATTGGGTTTGAGTAAAGAACAGGAACGGGTACTGGAGCGCAGTTGGCAGGGTTTTGTCCGCGGGGGTGCGGGGCTTGAAGACAAGCAGCAGGCCCAATTGGCGGAAATTAATGCGGAACTTGCCGTGCTTGGGGCCAGCTTTTCGCAAAATATCTTGAAAGATGAGAAAGATTGGATTCTGATTCTTGAAAACAAAGACGATCTTGCTGGCCTGCCGGACTTTTTGATTAGTGCTATGAAATCAGTGGCAGATGAACGGGGGCATGGAGGGAAACATGCTGTTACCCTCTCCCGCTCAATAATAGAGCCGTTTTTGATTTTTTCTGAACATCGCCAGTTGCGTGAAAAAGCTTTTAAGGCGTGGACGGCGCGGGGGGGAAACGGTGGCGAGAGTGATAATCTAAACAATGTCAAACAGACCGTTGCTCTGCGACAGGAAAAAGCAAGACTGTTGGGATTCGATAGTTTCGCAGACTTCAAACTCGATATTCAAATGGCTAAAAAACCTGCTGCGGTAATTGAACTGCTGGAGGCGGTTTGGGAAAAGGCGATTGATAAGGCGGCCCAAGAAGAATAAGGCGGCCCAAGAAGAAAAAGAGTTGGAGGAATTGATCGCCCGTTCCGATGCAAACCACGGCGTTGCCCCGTGGGACTGGCGGTTTTACACGGAAAAGCTGCGGGGGGAAAAATTTGCCTTTAATGAAGCAGAACTGAAACCTTATCTCATGTTGGACAATATCATTGCCGCAAGTTTTGATGTTGCAAACAGGCTGTTTGGCATCACTATTGAGGAGCGCAAAAACGCCAAAGCCTATCATCCCGATGTGCGGGTGTTTGAAGTGCTGAGCAAAGACGGCAGCCATCGGGCGATGTTTCTTGCAGACTATTTTGCCCGTCCTTCTAAACGTTCCGGAGCGTGGATGAGCGGGTTTCAAAGCCAGCATA
>QILU01000128.1 GCA_003233475.1 Ahrensia sp. | reverse complement strand
TCCCAAATCTGGCGGTATAAAATCAGGCCCAAAAATGCAATCAGGGCGATAAATATAATCATCGCTAACAAATACATGCGGGGGGAAGACAAGTTGAAAGGGTCGTATTCGCGCGCCATTTATTCGCTCTCATGTATCGTGCCGGGTATAATCAACACGGCTGGTGCGGGCCATCTTTAGCGGATGATCCGCGTTTTGCCCGCTGGCGCGAGCTTTGAATTGGGCAGATTGTTGGCGAACCAAACAAATCACCCGTTGCACCTTATCGCAAATCAACTGCCAGTTGAAAACAGGAATGCGTAGAAAATGAGAAACGTGAATAACGCGGAAATTCAGCCAAATTATTTTTCCATGCCATCAGGCAGGGGTCGGTTAAGGATTTCGCGCAGATTTGCATGCACTTTATGGTTGGCTGCGAGAATTCTACCGGTCTCGTAAATTGAGGCGTTCGGGTCGGGTTCTGTGACAAATCCTCCGGCTTCGCGCACCATCAGCATGCCTGCAGCCACATCCCAGGGTTTGAGGCCGGATTCCCAATAGCCGTCAAATCGTCCGGTGGCCACATAGGCCAGGTTTAGTGCTGCAGAACCGGTGGCGCGCACCCCGGCAACTTGGTTCATTATATTGCGTTGCTCGAAAAGAAACACCCCGTGTTCCGTTCGGTTAATGGCGGGAACTCCTGTGGCGATCAGGCATTCATCCATCGCGGTGCGGGCCGCAACGCGCATTCGGCGGTCGTTTAAGTAAGCGCCGCGGCCTTTTTCAGCGGTAAAAACCTCTTCTGACAACGGGTCATAAATTACCCCTGCCACCAATTCGCCAAAACTTTCCAGTGCAAGTGAAACGGCGAAAAACGGGTGGGAATGAAGATAATTTGTGGTGCCGTCCAACGGGTCGATAATCCATTTGTGGTCTGATCCGGTATCAACAATACCCCCTTCTTCCAGCAGAAAAGAGTATCCCGGGCGGGCCTTGTTGAGCATCCCGCGAAGGGTGGTTTCGGCTTTCAAATCTGCTTCCGAGACAAAATCTCCCGGGCCTTTGATCGACACTTGCAGGTTTTCGATTTCACCAAAATCTCGGGTGAGGGAGCGGCCGGCTTTGGTGGCAGCGTCCACCATTACATTCAAAAGTGCAGAGCGGGCCATGAAAAATCCTTAGCTAAAGAAAATAAATTAAACGGATAAAAGCCTAGCTTTCGGCCCGGCGGACATAGGTGATTTCATTGGTTTCGACCACAATTTTTTCCCCGGCATTGATGAATGGCGGAACCATGACCTTTATACCATTTTCCATAACCGCAGGTTTGTAAGAGGAAGATACGGTTTGCCCTTTTACCACCGGATCAGCTTCAATAATTTCCAGGGTAACAAAATCCGGCAATTTAACACCAATGGGTTTTTCATCTTCGTACATTTCAACGGTTATGGTCATGCCGTCTTGCAAAAACGCAGCGCGCTCGCCGACAAATTCTTTTTGCAGCTCAAGCTGTTCGAAGGTGGTGGTGTCCATGAAAACAAGCATATCCCCATCGGCGTAGAGGAATTGAAAGTCTTTTTGCTCAAGGCGTACTTTCTCAACCGTTTCGGTGGCGCGGAAGCGTTCGTTTAATTTTGTCCCGTCGATAAGATTTTTCAATTCAACCTGGTTGAAAGCCCCGCCCTTGCCGGGCTTAACCGCGTTGGTTTTAACCGCAACCCACAAGCCGCCCTTGTGTTCGACAACATTGCCGGGCCTGATTTCGTTTCCGTTGATTTTCATTTGTTAAGAACCGATCTTGAATAATATTGGGGCTACCCTGTGGGTACAAAAAGAAGCCCTGGGCACCGTTGACCACAATTTGCCGTTGGCCTCAAGGTCTCATTCGGTTGCTTAGTTGGTTGGCGGCTTCAAGGATGCGCTTTTTATCAATCTCGGATTGGGCCTGGAACATGCGATCCAACTCGGAATCGCTGAAGCCGGCGCGGCGGGAAAGGATGTGCCAGGCTCCTCCTGTTATCATATCGGGCTTGGTGCCAATTCCAAAAGCGTGCAGGCGGGCAAGGCGGTTTTGCGCTATAACATTGCCCTGGGCTGCGGCTTTGACAAACCAATAGCGGGCCAGTACCGGGTCTTTTTTTCCTTCAGGTTTATCCGATGTTCCGGTTCCGCGACCATTGGCGAGCCAGATTCCCAATTCCACTTGCGCCGTGTCAAAACCGCCCTTGGCTGACGCCCGCAACCAGTTAAGTGCTTTTAACTCATCATTAAAGGGAACGCCTTTTGCTTCGGCATATATATTAGCCAGTGCATATTGGGCATCGGGCACTCCGGCTCGGGCTGCGGCTTCGTAAAAGGGCAGGGCCTTATTGAAACCTGTCCAGGTGGGGCGCCGGGCGGTAATAATTTGTGCCACGTTGAACTGCGCCAGGCGGTGCTCGGCCTTGGCCGCTTTTCTCATATATTCTTCGCCGAGCTTTTTGTTCTCCTCGACCACTTTTCCGCGCAGGAGAATATTGGCGTAGGAAAACTGGGCTTCCCTGTTTCCCCCATCAGCGGCAAATTGATACCATTCTGCTGCTTTTTTCGGATCACGGCCAACCCCAAGGCCTTTCCAGTAAAGTTCAGCTATCAGGGTTTGTGCGGCGGGGTCACCGCTTTCAGCCCGGGGAAGGGCAAGTTCCAGGGCGGTTAGATAATATCCCCGCTGAAAGGCGCCATAGGCCAGATCCGCCGGCTTTTTTGGAGCCTCGGTGAGGTCTTCAGGTTTGGGCATGCCGGGGCGCGCAATCGGCCCATCCAGCTCCGGCCCTTCCATTGGCCGGGTTATTTTTTTGGTGTTCTCATGTTCTGCGGCCATCGAAACTGAGTGGGCGACGGGTTGCATGAAAGCAAGAAATGCAATCCCTAAAATCGCGACGAGGCGGTGTTGTAATTTTTGTCTAATCATTGTTGTTTGCGCGGGGCTGGCTGTGCGGGTTGTTAAATTTTGGTGCGTGTTTATCGAGTAATTGGTTCGCGAGGCGAATATTCTCTATTGCGCCATCATTGTTCTTTTGGGACGAAAAAATGGCAGCACCAAGGGCAACAAATTCGGCCCCTGTATTTGCCACTTCAATCACGCTTTTCACTTCATTCCCCCCAAGCACAATGACCGGAATTTCCACTAATGCTGTCCACCACCTGCCCAGATCAATGTTTTTCGGGTGGGGTTCAGGGCGGATATCACCTCCGGGTTTTCCAAACATGATGTAGTCGGGCTGTAATTCTCCGATCATCAGCGCGTTGTGGCGAGACTTTATGTTGGCGGCCCCCACCATCATTTTCGGGGTATATTTTTGAATTGCCTCCCTAAGAACGTCAATGTCCTGGCCCATTTGGAACCCATCGGCTCCGAGCCGTCCTGCGGTGCGGGTGTATTCGGTTAGAATAGCTGCAACACCCAGGTTTTGAGCGATTTTTACCAGCGGTTCGATGAGTGATTGCCATGTCGCCTCATCTATAATCTCAGCCCCGGATTGCGGGGTGAATATGATGCTCGCCACATCTCCCGCACCAAATATTTTTTCCAAAGCAATAGGATCTATAAATTCTGCCTGTGCTGCATTGAGAATGAGTACAAGACGGCATCTGTTTGGAGGAGGTGATAAAGTTGTCTGGCTCATCGCCTGCACATAGATTGGATTGGTATGGGGCGCAATCATTTCTAACAAAACACACCCGTTCACCCGGCAAAGGCCTGATGTTCTACGCAAAACGGGAGAAGTACGGTGCCCGGGCTAATTTAAGCGGGGCTGCTACTCATAAAAAACAAATATTGCAGTTCAGCGAAAAATTAATGCCGGGACTGGAGTTGATTGATTTTGTCTTTCAGTCGCAGTTTTTTTCGTTTAACGGCAGCGAGTTCAACACTGCTAATCGACGGGCTTGTGGATAGGTTCGCAAGTTCGGCCTCTAAAGACTGGTGCCGTTGTTGCAATTGGTGGATGTGTGCGTCTACAGACATGAGTTACCTCTCGTTTGTGTTGCTACTCCATACTAATAAAAACTTGCCATAGAAAAATGATTCTGTCGAGAATTGAAAGATAAATTTCCACTAATTGTAACGAGCTGTGGATGGCGGGGTTGGCGGGGGTTGTCGGACGGGTTAGGCTATTTCGGGTAAATTGCAGTGTGAAAAAAATTATGAGTGATGAACAAAGTCAGGCTGATCAGCGAATGAAACTGGCGCGCTTGCGGCTGGAACACGATGATTTTCATGCCGCAATTAATGCGATGATCAAGCAAAAATGCGATCCGCTGCAGGTGCAGCGAATGAAAAAGAAAAAACTTGAACTTAAAGACCGAATTAAGAAAATCGCCTCTAAAATTATTCCGGACATGCCAGCATGAGTAAAAAAGTCGCCGTTATTATGGGTTCTCAATCGGATTGGGAGACCATGCGCCATGCCACTGAGTTGCTTGAAGCGCTGGGTATTTCGTATTCAACCAAAATTATCTCCGCCCACCGCACGCCGGATCGAATGGTCAAATTTGCCAAGGGTGCGAAAAGTGCCGGGCTTCAGGTGATAATAGCAGGGGCGGGAGGTGCTGCCCATTTGCCGGGAATGGTGGCCGCTCTTACCCCGTTGCCGGTGTTTGGGGTTCCGGTTCGTTCAGAAGCCCTTTCCGGCAAAGACAGCTTGCTTTCTATTGTACAAATGCCGTCGGGTATTCCGGTGGGAACATTGGCGATTGGCAATGCAGGTGCCACAAATGCGGCCTTACTGGCGGCGGCGGTTTTGGCGCTTGCGGATGAAGATTTAGCCGTGCGGCTGGACAATTGGCGCAAGGTGCAAAGTGATGGTGTGATGGACGCACCCGATGGCTGACCGTGGCGTTCAGTTGAAAGGGGCTTTAGCTCCAAATTCTACGATCGGCATTGTCGGTGGCGGGCAATTGGGGCGTATGCTGGCGGTTGCAGCCGCCAAGCTGGGTTTTAGAACCATCATATTGGAACCGGGCGAAGATTGCCCTGCGTCGCAAGTTGCCAACAGGCAAATTGTTGCAGCTTATGATGATGAAAATGCCCTTACCGATCTGGCCAATTCTTGTGATGTGGTGACTTATGAGTTTGAAAATGTTCCGCTTTCTGCCGCCAGCTATTTAAGCAAATTGCGCCCGCTTTACCCTCCCGCGCAGGCCCTGGAAGTGGCGCAGGACAGGGTGGTGGAAAAGCAATTCTTGCAAAAGTGTGGAATATCGGTTGCTGATTTTCATCCAGTTGAAACATTGGAAGATCTAAGGGCCGGGCTTAAGCGGTTTGGCAAAGGTGTGCTGAAAACCCGGCGCTTTGGCTATGACGGTAAGGGGCAGCATGTTTTCAAAACTTTTGATACGACAGATGATGAACGTCTTGCCATTGCGCTCGACGGGTTGGGTTTTGGAAACACAAACGATGGGTTCGTATTGGAGGATCTGATTGATTTTGAAACAGAATTTTCAATAATCGGTGCAAGGGCGCTAAACGGGGATGTTCAGATATATGATGCAGCAAGCAATATCCACGAAAACGGAATCCTGCGCCGCTCGCTTGCACCGGCCCGTTTTAGTGCCGCCACGACAGCTGAAAATGCGCGCCGACAGGTGGGTATAATTTTGGAACAGCTGAATTACGTGGGGGTGATCGGGGTTGAGTTTTTCCAGCTTGAAGATGGGATATTGGTCAATGAAATCGCTCCGCGGGTGCATAACAGCGGGCATTGGAGCGTTGAAGCCTGTGTTGTTGGCCAGTTTGAGCAGCATATTCGGGCGATCACCGGATTGCCGCTTGGTTCCCCTGAAATGCTGGTTGAAAGCTGTGAAATGGATAATCTTTTGGGGGAAGAGGCAGATTTGCTTGGTGAATATCTGGCAGAAAACAACGCAATTGTGACACTTTACGGGAAAGAAGAAGCAAGGGCGGGGCGCAAAATGGGGCATGTGACACGCTTGGGAATGCCAAAACGCAGGAAATAGGGTTCTGGACAGTAATTTGTCGGTCAATTGGTGCAATTTTCTGCCATTTTCAAGCTTCTTTTGGGTGAAAAGTCTGGACAAATCCGTGAATTTAGCCTATTCAACCAGCAATTGGCCTCATTCGTGAAGCCGGAAAGAAGTTCTGTTTGCTTTTTGCACTTTTGCTGGCTAGCAGTTCTGCTCTCTCAAAAATTGCTCAAACTGAAGAATGGGAATAGCCCTTGCAAGTCGTCGTACGTGACAATAATGTTGACCAGGCTCTGCGTGCTTTGAAAAAGAAGCTCCAGCGCGAAGGTGTTTTCCGCGAAATGAAATTGCGGAACTTTTATGAAAAACCATCTGAAAAACGCGCTCGCGAAAAAGCTGAAGCTGTGCGCCGTGCCCGCAAGCTGAATCGCAAACGCGCCCAGCGTGAGGGATTGATTCCCGGTGCAAAGCCAACAACCCGATAGGTTGTTCCATCGCGATTAATCCGCAGTTTTATCTGCCAGTGGGGCGTTTATACGCGCTTTTCTGCCTTAAAACCATCTTACGCACCCGCAAAAGACAGCATGTCCTGCATCCGTGATGGGTAATCTAAAAAGTTGTGTAATAGGGTTTAGATGTTAGCCGATAAACTTGGCGACAATCACTACAATGATGGCTGAGAGAATGCCGAGTATTGCACCACCACCGAAGAATCCCACGGCCATGCCAACCAACAAAGCGATGTTGAAAATAACGCACCACTTGGTGAGAAACAGGAACATTGAGTAGGTTTGCTCATGCTCAGGATAATCCATCGGAGCACCTTGATCGTCAATTTCGTAACTAATTTCAGCCATAGGATTTTACTCTGGGTTATACTTTTTGTATTCGGGCAGCCCCGTTTTGAATGCCTATAATCGGTACACCGAACCGGGGGGAGATTGCAAGTGTGACAAATCGTAATTAGGAAATTACGCGCGACGCAGATTGAAAACTGATCCACTGGAAGTGCACTGCATTTCATTTACCGAGAGTTGCGTACAAGTTGCACTGGCATTCGCTTTTCTAGCTTCACTGTACCAATCCATTTGTATATCTCCATTGGCATTGGTTTTATAGCTACCTGCTGCAATGGTCTGTGCACCATCGGGTGAGCGGGACACAAATTTACCGTTGCGAAATTCATTATAATAAACTTTGCGAGCGTCGGCATCAGTTGGATACCACCTGCCATTGATGCCCACATTTCTGGGATTTGCAGGTTCTACTTTCGCCGGTTCAAGAGTTGTGGGGGGTGCGATTGAAACTTGCGGTCCACCCGGGGTTCTTGTACTGCAGCTTGCCAGTAACAGACCTGCTGCAATCGTACTGGTAACAATTTTTAAGGTTCGCATGTGCCACTCCATTTGGTCTGCCGGGTTAGCTCTAGCCACCCATTAAGTCGGTAATTTGAATGGCATGGTTTAAGTTTTGATAAAGCTTTAGTCAAATTTTATATTTCATCAATTTTTTCGAGCTCGTCAATAAGTCCTTCAATAACCGAGAGTCCCTTGTTCCAGAAAGACGGGTCGCTGGCGTCCAACCCGAAGGGGGTTAAGAGTTCGGAGTGGTGTTTTGAACCACCTGCTTTCAGCATTTCGAAATATTTTTCCTGAAA
>QILU01000218.1 GCA_003233475.1 Ahrensia sp. | reverse complement strand
ATGGCGCAGCATCGAAATCTGCAACGGGTTTACATCTCTTCCGAACTGCTTGCTGCTGCGGGGCTAACCGCGGAGGAGTTTCTCGCGGAAGTTTCCCCCCAACATGAACATTCCGTTTTGGGTTTTGTTGATCTTGCAAGCGAACATTATACAAAGGCAATTTCAGCGCTGGAAACACTGTCCCCTGAATTGCGCACCATTTTTAAGCCGCTGGCCGTTGTTCCCTATTATCTTAAACGGGCAAAAAACAGTCCAAACCAAGTGTTAACGGGGTTGCCGAAAGCTTCCCAGTTAAAGCGGCAATGGGCGCTTTGGCGGTTTTAATTGGGAAGCCTTGAAGCCATCTTGTTGAGTGTTTATTAATCAGTTTTGTATAATGGATGTTGTGGGGGCGTTTGTAATTTTTTGTGGTTGCGAACATTCTCATATACTGGAGTGAACTGTGGATAAACCAATTGAAGAATGGCTGCGGCGGTTTCGTGGAATGCCAGCCAAACAGATAACAGATGCCTGGAAAGCCAAGGCCTGTGAAGATTTGTCATGGACCCAGGAAGTTAATTATCACGTGGCGGCAGCTGAACGCATGAAACAACTTGGCAATATGGCAATTGATATGGATGACGACACGCGCAAAGAATTGTGCCGTCAGGCAAATTCCATTTTAACCAAGCTTCAGCGCCATTTGGATGACGAACCTGAACGGCTGAAAGAGATTGCGAAGGTAGTTAAGAAATCCGACGCCTATTTTAAGAAATTTGGTTCTCGCACCGCTCGGTATTACATGTTTGAGCAGGGCGTGATCAATGATATGGGCGACAGACGGGATTTTGGCTGAGCCTAGAGCGGATCAGGTTTTAATTGAAGCGCTCTAGATTCTTTTCGCTCACGGCTATTTGGGGCTTCGCCCCAGCCTGCGCGGGCGCGGCGCACCAGCGCCGGGCTGCTCTTCGCAGCCTGAGTGTTTCAGTTAAAAGCTGAAACACTCTAAATCGATTTGGCCAACCATTGGTCAACATCTTGCAATGCCCTTCCGGTGACCGCTCGTTTTTTTGCCGCAGCTTTATCTTTCCCTCGCCAACGGCCTTCATGCCCCTCCGGTCTGGAAATTGTTACCGGGGGAAACAGGCCAAAGTTCACGTTCATCGGTTGAAACGATTTTTTCCCCATTTCCTCTTCATAGGCGATATGGCCTTTGGTGATGTGATTCAGTAACGCTCCAAAAGCGGTTGTTTCCGGTGGAAGCACGGGGTTCCGGCCGGATTTTTCTTCCGCTAAAAAGCGTCCAGTCAACAATCCGATCGCCGCTGATTCAACATATCCCTCACAGCCGGTAATTTGTCCGGCGAACCTGATGCCGGTGCGGGTTTTTAATCGCAGGGTTTCATCCAGCAAAACGGGGGAGTTGAGATAAGTATTGCGGTGCAGGCCGCCCAGCCGCGCGAACTCTGCATTCTCAAGGCCAGGGATTGTTCGTAATATTTCCGTCTGTGCGCCATATTTCAGTTTTGTTTGAAAACCCACCATGTTGTATAAAGTGCCCAGAGCATTGTCCTGCCTTAGCTGCACGACGGCATAGGCCTTAATGTCGGGCTGGTGCGCATTGGTGAGTCCCCTGGGTTTCATTGGGCCATGACGAAGGGTTTCCCGTCCCCGTTCAGCCATAACCTCAATCGGCAGGCATCCGTCGAAATAGGGAACGTGCTCCCAATCTTTGAATTCAGTTTTGTCTCCGTCAATCAGAGCATCAATAAATGCCTCATATTGGTCGCGATCCATCGGGCAGTTGATATAGTCCTTGCCATTACCTCCGGGGCCGATCTTGTCATAGCGCGATTGGAACCAGGCAATGTCGAAATCAATGGAATCAAAATGAACAATTGGCGCAATGGCATCGAAAAAAGAAAGGGCATCCTGACCCGTTTGTTGCGCTATTGCATCGGCAAGAGAAGGCGCGGTGAGGGGGCCTGTGGCGATGATCGTGGCCCCCCATTCCTCCGGGGGAAGCCCGGTTAGCTCTTCGCGGGAAATAGAAACATTCTCGTGTTCCTCCAAAGCTTTGGTCACCTGTTCAGAAAAGCCCACCCGATCCACGGCCAGAGCAGATCCGGCGGGAACTTTACTGGCATCGGCACATCGCATGATCAGTGAACCAGCCCGGCGCATTTCTTCATGCAAAAGACCAACCGCGTTGGCACGCGCATCATCTGAGCGAAACGAGTTTGAACAAACAAGTTCGGCTAATCCATCGCCTTGATGGGCAGCTGTACCCCGCACCGGGCGCATTTCATGCAGGATTACTTTATGATCACGTTCTGCCAATTGCCAGGCGGCCTCAGATCCGGCGAGCCCGCCGCCAATTATGTGTATGGATTTATCGCTCATGGGGCACGAATAGACCGCAAAGAGGGTAGATTCAACCGCGAAAAACGGTGTATTTTAGCGTCACCCCTTTGTGTATTATGCATGGATGGCAAATCGAGCATAATGTGCAATACTTATGCCAATCTTAGATTTGGAATCAAATTCGCAAATGGTTAGTTTTTCTCTCTTCAGCGCTGGTAATCCTCTCAAGAGCCTGTTCAGCCTGCTTGGAGCAGCAGGAATTCTATCCGCCTGTGCGGCCTCCACCGGAGTTGTGACCGATTTGAGTGCCGATTATCCGGCTCGTTTTGAAAAAATTACCGTCTGCTCGGGGTATGGCTGTATTTTGAAGGGGCAATTTGTTTTTTCTCCACAGGAAAAAGTCACATTGAAGCGAATCATGGAATCAGGGCAGGGTTCCCCTTCTGCGGAACGTCGAGCTGTAGCGACCGCAATTGGCTCAATGGAAAAAATGGCCCGCACCAATTTGCGGTACAAGCCTGATGTGGAGTATTCGTATCAGAAGAATGCGGGAAAACGCGGCCAGATGGATTGTGTGGACGAATCCCTCAACACCATCGGCTATCTAAAATATCTTTATGGTTCGGGCTTATTGAAATATCACAAGCCGTTGGGCACCTATGCCGCGCGCGGCTTGATAATTGATGGCCGCTATCCACATAAATCTGCAAGGATGAGGGACAATTCCGGCACAGACTGGACGGTGGACAGCTGGAAAGGGCCCGATGGCGCGCAACCGGAAGTTATGTTGCTAAGCAAATGGTACCGGGGCCGCAACAGAGCCAGTGATTATCGCGCCAATTAGGTTCAAATTTGGACGAATAAAAACGCCTGCCGCGGGAGGAGATGCAGCAGGCGTTTTATTTTTTGTGTTCAGCGGTGGGAGGAGGTACCGCGAACAAATCGCTCAGGTTGTTCTAAATTTGAAATGCCTGAGGAATAACGTTTCGATTAACGGCGGGAAGCGCGTTTAGCGATATAAGAAATTTCGCCACGGCTGATGCCGAGATCGGTGAGTTCATGGTTGGAAAGGCTGTTCAACTCGTTACGAGTAATACGGGTGCGGTTCCAGGTGCGAATGTTGTTGAAGATATCCATAATTTAAGCCTTTCAAGATTTACCCGTTGCGAAGTGCTTCAGGCAGGGTGCCAATATTGGCGGTTGCTTTGTGTTTGTCGAAGCATTGTTTGTTCCGACAAAACACAGATAGAATTTTTACAGGATTTTACGAGCGCAAAGTTTGCATTTCAGATATGCAGTTTGTGCAAGTGGGGTCACCGTTTTGACGCAATTCTTAATAGGCTTATAAATTAGTCAAAGATATCAACGAATCATTATTAACATGCTCACCTACAACTATTTCAATCAATTAAAGACCGATGTCGCCCGATGGCAAAAAGCCGGAATAATTGATTCAAAACAATCTGATTCCCTGCTTGATGATGCCCTGAGCCAGCGCAAGGGCAGATCGTTTGGCACTGTTGTTGCACTTTTGGGAGCCGCGCTGATTACATTTGGCATCATCGCCTTCGTTGCTTCCAACTGGGAAGCCATGGGTGCTATGTTCCGGTTTGGAACGGTGATCGCCGCTTTGCTCGCTGCCTACGCCATCGCCGGTTTCTTTTATTACAAGAATTTTGATGCCCTGACCCATGCATTTCTGGCAATCGCCATTGCCGCTTTTGGAGGCGGGATAATGCTGGTGGGGCAGATATTTAACCTTCAGGGAAGTACGGCCGATGCATTATTGTTATGGTTGGCGGGGGCCATGATCACAGTATTCGCAACCCGCTCCTATGTGGCGGTTGTTACCATGGTGATTATCCTCGTTGTTTGGATTGGTTATGAATTTTGGGGAGACGGTCGGCTTCAAACCTTCCTTGAGATTAAGCGGATTTTTTGGTTCCCCTTGATTTGGATATTCGCGGCAGGGTTAGTCTGGTGGGTTTCGTCACGGCTTGCGGCGCATTTGCTCTGCCTGGCGATGGTGTTTTGGTTGTTCGCGATGGCTCAAGCGGGGAACTTCTCTTCCATTTGGGTAATTTGCATGGTCTATGTGGTTGCCGCGCTCGCTTTGGCCAGCTACACAACAAAAATGTTTCTCAAAGGGTTTGAAATTCCCTTGATCAGCTATTGTTTCATTGCCCTGTTATGGCTTTCTCCGGTGTTGCAAATTTTTGGATTCTTAAGAAAATCGGGCTTCACGGAAACAACATTTATGAACTATTACCTGCCCCTTGGGATAACCTTGGCAATCACGCTCGCGCTTATATTTGCACTGAGAACCACGGGAAATAAAATTTTACGCGACCAATACGTTATCCCGATTGCACTTCTTTTGCCCCTGGCGGTCAATCTTTTAAGCCCGTTGGTACCCCAGACCCTGTTGCCGATACTGGGTGCTGCGATTGGGTTGTTTATGGCAATATGGACGGTTCGGTTTGGCTGGCGCATAGAATCCAGAAGCCTTTCAACCATTGGCTATCTGTTCTTCATCTATCTCCTGTTCGATACCTATCGAAGACTCTTCGGCTCCCTTGAAATGACTGCCCTTGTCTATGCCATCGCGGGGCTTGGGCTGATGGGCCTTTCATTCTGGTTGATTAAACGAGAGAAAAATACAAAGGTTTCAAAGGTGCGTGATGCGTAATATCAAAACTTTCTTCATTGGCATTATCACTGCCGCTCTGGTGCAAACCGGTGCTCTGGCCTGGATGGTGAAAGGGCATTTTGATGATCTGAAAAACGGGGTGGAGGTTGTGATGCAATCAACCATGCGCGACCCACGGGATTTTTTCAAAGGTCACTATACGCGCATCGCTCTCACGGCGAGCAGAATTACCTCTGCCGATACTCGCATGGAGGAAAAGGTTTCCCGTGGCCCGGCTTTTCTTATTCTAAAAAAAGGCGATCATTTTTGGGTTCCAACTGCACTGGTAAAATTGCGCCCATCTGACGGCGTGTATTTGGCTGTGAAGGTTACTTCAGTTCCAAGGACTATAACGGGTGACGCGGGTGAATCGAATGTGAGAAAAGTCTCGCTTGATTTGGGAATAAGCCGTTATTACGCTGCAAAGAAACGGGCTTTGGATTTGGAAAAACGCAATCTGGAAGGAAAGCTTGGGTTGATATTATCCGTATTACCCAATGGGACTACAAAAATTAAGGGCGTAAGCATCAACAAAAAATTGATCTACGATTGGTAATCCGCACTTTTTATTTCCGACCCAATATTTCTTTCAAAAAATGCCCGGTATAGGAGCGCTTTTCTTTTGCGATATCTTCGGGTGTTCCCGATGCAATTAATTCCCCACCCCCATCGCCCCCTTCCGGGCCAAGATCCAGCACCCAGTCGGCGGTTTTGATGACCTCAAGATTGTGTTCGATTACGGCCACCGTATTGCCGCCATCCACCAGTTCATGCAAAACCTCCAGCAATTTTGATACATCGTGGAAATGCAGCCCGGTGGTGGGCTCGTCCAAAATATAGAGTGTGCGGCCGGTGGCTCGTTTGGAAAGCTCTTTGGAAAGTTTTACCCGCTGCGCCTCGCCCCCCGAAAGGGTGGTGGCGGATTGGCCGATTTTTATGTAATCCAACCCGACCCGTTTTAAGGTCACCATTTTATCCCGAACGGAAGGTACGGCGGAGAAGAATTCACACCCTTCTTCAACCGTCATATCCAGCACATCGGCGATTGATTTACCCTTGAACTGGATTTCCAATGTTTCCCGATTGTAGCGCGAGCCGCTGCAAACATCGCAGGTGACATAAACATCCGGTAAAAAGTGCATCTCAATTTTGATAACCCCATCCCCTTGGCAGGCTTCACATCGCCCCCCCTTTACGTTGAACGAGAACCGACCGGGCAGATACCCGCGCACTTTGGATTCGGGCAATCCGGAAAACCATTCACGAATGGGAGTAAAGGCACCGGTATAGGTGGCCGGGTTGGAACGGGGGGTGCGTCCGATCGGCGACTGGTCGATATCAATTATCTTGTCCAAATTCTCCAACCCCTCAATGCGCTTGTGGGGGGCGGGAATGGCGCGCGATTTGTTGATATGCCGGGCAGCGGCCTTATACAGCGTCTCGATCAGCAAAGTGGATTTGCCGCCCCCGGAAACTCCGGTGACGGCGGTAAATGTGCCAAGCGGAATTTCGGCATTTATGTTTTTCAGATTGTTTCCTGTGGCTCCCAATACTTTCAAGCAGCGTTTTTTATCTATCTTGCGCCGTTGTTTGGGGGTGGCAACTTCCAGAGCACCGGAAAGGTATTGGCCGGTAATCGAAGCCTTGGATTTCATAATATCCTTTGGCGAACCCTGGGCGATTATTTTACCGCCGTGAATTCCCGCCCGTGGCCCGATATCCACCACATGGTCGGCTGTCAATATCGCTTCCTCATCGTGTTCCACCACAATCACCGTATTGCCCAGATCACGCAGGTGGCGCAGGGTTTCCAGCAACCGTGCATTGTCACGCTGGTGCAGCCCGATGGATGGTTCGTCCAAAACATACAATACCCCGGTCAGCCCGGAACCGATTTGCGAAGCAAGACGAATACGTTGGCTTTCTCCACCCGATAATGTACCGGAATTTCGCGACATGGAGAGATAGTCCAGCCCCACATCGTTTAGGAATTTCAGCCGCTCGCGGATTTCCTTCAAAATTCGCACGGCAATTTCATTTTGTTTCGCATTTAGCCGTTTCGGGAGTTGTGCGAACCAGACGTTTGCATCCTTAATCGACATCTCTGCCACCTGACTGATGTGCAATTTATCGATTTTTACCGCCATGGATTCGGCTTTTAGCCGGTATCCTTCGCAGACCAGGCAGGGCATGCGTGACATGAATTTTTCTATTTCCTCGCGCATCCATGAACTGTCGGTTTCGCGCCAACGCCGTTCAAGATTGCCGATCACCCCCTCAAACGGTTTTGTGGTTTTATAGGTGCGAAGGCCATCGTCATACTTGAATTCGATGGTTTTTTTACCAGTACCAAACAGCACCGCAGTTTGCGCATCGGCTGAAAGGTCTTCCCATTTGTCTGATATTTTGAACTCATAGGCCCGGCCCAGCGCCTGCAATGTCTGGGCGTAATAGGGGGAGGGGTTGTTGGACTTTGACCAGGGCACGATTGCCCCTTTGTTGAGGGCAAGTGTTTTGTTGGGCACCACCAGCTCTTCACTGATTTTTTGTTGGGAGCCCAGACCATCGCAACTGGGGCAGGCACCAAAAGTTGTTGAACGAAAACAACCTTGGTTCAATTTCAGGAATTGTGAAACCGGAAACCGGGCAGGCAAATTTTTCAGAAAATATCAACCGTTCATGGGTTTCATTCTTCGACTTGTTTTTAGAACCCGCAGCGGTTTTAGAATCCGGCAGGGGTTTGTCTGCCAGTTCGGCAAAGGCCATGCCATCGCTAAGGCGAAGCGCGGTTTCCAACGAATCCGCCAATCGGGTTTTCATGTCTTCGCGAACAACAACCCTGTCCACCACCACATCAATGTCGTGTTTGTATTTTTTGTCGAGGGCTGGAACATCGGCGATCTCATAAAACTCGCCGTCCACCTTCACCCGCTGAAAGCCTTTTTTCATCAACTCGGCAAACTCTTTTTTATATTCCCCTTTGCGCCCCTGCACGATTGGGGCGAGCAGGTAGAGGCGGGTACTTTCTTTCAAATCCATTACCCGATCCACCATCTGGCTAATCGTTTGGCTTTCAATCGGCAGGCCTGTTGCCGGGGAATAGGGAACACCGACACGGGCAAACAGCAGGCGCATATAGTCGTAAATCTCGGTTACTGTGCCTA
>QILU01000056.1 GCA_003233475.1 Ahrensia sp. | reverse complement strand
CGGAAATGCGCGCTATGACGTGATTGAGGGCAGGGCGGAACTTGATGCGCGTATAATGTTTGCTGCCGGAAAAGAGGCCGTTATTGGAGCTGCGCCAGAATTTTTCCTGCAATTTGAGGGCAAGCCGGGGGCCATGAAGAAGACGCAGGATGCCGGCTTGTTCTCTACCTATCTGGGCATGCGATTGAATGAGCGCCGTCAACGCGATTTTGAATCCCAGCAGGCTCAAATTCTGGAACGGCAACGGTTGCAGCGCACGGCGCGTCTTTATGTGCTGAAAGAAGAAGCGGAGCGAATTGCTGCAATAGAGTTGAAACGTAAGATCGAACTGGAACATGAGCGGCAAGAACTGCTGGATAAGGAAAATCTGCGGTTAGATCAAGAAATCAAAGCTGCCGAAAAGCAGGTCGCGTTGGAAAAACAAGTTGAAGCGGAAAAAAGAGCCAGGCGTCAAAAGCAAGTTGATGAATTACGGCAAAGAGCCGAGGAAGCCGTCCGTAGATTGCAAGAGAACTCCACTGATGAGGAAATAACAATAGAACCGGAGGGTTAGACCGTGTTCCTAATCTTAATCCTGTGGCAATCGGCTTTTTAGAGTGCGCAAAATATAAAGGCGCAGGGCTGAAGAGAGGTTTTCGTCCGGGGCTCTTTTTGCATCAATCCGGGTGACAAGCCGGGAAATTGAAATATTTTGCTCTGCGGCTATTTGCTTGAGTTCCCTCCAAAAATCATCCTCCAATGAAAATGAGGTGGGGTGTCCACGAATTGAAACGGAGTGCTTGTTCACATTAAAGGGCTATTTTTTGCGAAAAGCGTCCAGTGAAACCACGTCAGCGGAAGCAGCGGCATTTTCGTTCTTTTTAGCATCATCTGCGGTTTGTTCACTCGATTTATCTTTTTTGGTCTTTGCCTTTCCTTTCACTTTCTTCTGGCTTTTGGGTTTTTTATCTAATTTTGATTTTGCCACTGGTTTGGGCTTTTTATCCGCTTTTGCCGAGGTGATTTGCTCGACTTTCGCCGGTGCGGGCAGGGCGCTGACATTATCCGCTTCATCTGCCCCGGTATCAGCCTCATTGGCATCAAATTGCAGCCCAAATTGAACCGCCGGATCAAAGAACCCGCGAATGGCAGCGAAGGGAACCCGCATGGTTTCAGGTATGTTATCGAAGGAAAGGCCAATAGAAAATCCATTGTCGCTGGTTTCCAGGTCCCAATATTGATGTTGGACGACAATCGTTATTTCTTCGGGGTATTTTTCCTTCATCCGGCTGGACATATGAACGCCGGAAAAATTGGTGTCGAAAGTAACATAAAAATGGTGCTCACCGGGAAGGCCGGTGCGGGCCACTTCCTGCAGTACTTTCTTGACCACGCCGCGAAGCGCTTCCTGCGCCAGAATATCATAACGGATCAGGTCTTCGACTTCAGGTGTTTTTGGTGTGTCAGGCATAAAAGAGCGGCTTTTCTCGACTCGGTTTAGGATAACTATAAACAAGCCTACCATGCAGAAAAGAAGGAAGCGGGATAAAAAACAACAAAATTAGCTCAATTGCGAAAAAAATGGTGGAGGCTTCTGTTGCCAGGTGCCTCCGGACCCCGCCTAGCAGTGCGAACCGCCAGGAGTTAATTTGAAGACATCGCACAGCTTACGCTGCGAGACGTGCTTCCGCATAGTTGTCATTTGCAACTACTCTAATGGCCCGATATCGGTGGGTACCATGCCGAGCGAAAACGCAGTCTTTACACCCTCGTCGATCCTATTTCGCCCCCGCCAAACGGCTCATTGCCGAAATAAAGCAGTTTGGTGGAGGCGCCGGGTACCGCCCCCGGGTCCGAATGGCTTATTACAAAGGTCATTTATCGCCATAGTCGGGTTGCCCCGACAATTACAATATAGGGTTGGCAAACGTTAAAGAAAAGGCCAAACTAACATTCGGGGAAATGAGGTGCGGCGAAGTTGCCAATTGCTATCCCCAAAATCACAGGGCGGTTAACTTAAAAAACTGCTCAAAAAATCAAACGGCGGGAAAATATTGTTTTCCCGACCGATACTGGAGGAAAATTAATGAGCGAACATCTTGATGACGTAAAACGTTATGATGCAGGGGCCGATGCAGGCGCCGTGGATAAAATTGTTAAACATTTGGGAATTGCCCTTCGCGGCAAAGATTCATCCCTTGTTTCATGTTCAGATACCACTGAGTTGGATCGCGTTCGTGAAAAGTGGTGCATGAAAAAGCTTGGAATGACTGATGCCTCCGCTTGCGATGCGTGCATTGGTACAGTTTGTGAAACAATGAAGGGCGACCGCAACAAAAGCCGTGTTACCTTCTATTACCTCGTTGCAAAAGAACACGGTAAACTGGACTCGCTTTAAGTCATTGAAAAATTAATGAAAAAAAGGGGCGGTGTTGTTTGACACCGTCCCTTTTTGTGCAATTATTCGAAAGCCTAATTGTAGACGCTTTCTTTGCCAAAATGTTTGGTCAGCATGTAATAAACAACCGCGCGGTGTTTGTTGCGGTTTGATTTGCCATAGGTGGTCATTACAGCATCAATCGCCTCATCAAGCTTGGGGCCATCGCCCAGGCCAAGTTTTTTGATGAGGTAGTTATTTTTAACTGTATCGAGTTCAGCTTGGTCGGTGCCGGAAACAGTTGATGCATCAGCATTGTAAATGGCCGGGCCGCATCCGATTGTTACTTTGGTCAAAAGATCCATGTCAGGGGACATGCCGCATTTGTTTTTTAAATCGTCAGCATAAGTTGCGATTAAATCGTCACGTTTACTCATAATAGTGTCCTCGGGAACATTTGTTCGGTTAAAGTTGCAAGTCAGCCCCGTAAGGTAATTGCCTTACTCAACGGAACTTCACCAAAATTGTTTAACGCCTCAAAAGGCTGGCGTCTATGGGTTATCTGTGGACAAAACGAGCCCTATTTGGGAAGCCACATCAGGCTGGGAACGGCTTGGAGGCTGCGGCCGGGCGGATTTATCTCCATGCCCGTTTTACCAGGCCATCAAAACCCAGTCCCATGAGCATTGCACAGCGTGAATGGGGCCTGATTTTTTTCTGGTGAAGCAGGCAGGGAACGAGCCGGTCTTTCAGCCGTTCTCCCGGCGTAAAATCGTCCGGATGCAAATCAAATATATTCTGCACTGCATCTTTGCTGATTTCGCGGCGACCCAGCCTGATTGTATCAAATCCGGTTCCAGCGTGCAGCAAATGCGCCTCGACACCGTGATCAAGCTCGACACTCACGTTCAGATGCAAAGCAATTGCCTCGCAGATGATGTCTGAACGCGCTTGTTCTACTTCTTCGGCGTTCAAAAAGCTGCGGGTGGCCCTTGCGCCGGTGACAGCGAAACAGTGCTCGCCTTCCATGCCGTTTTCAAATTCTGATGTGAGGCCCAGATCATGCAGGATCGCGGCTACAAACAGCAATTCCGGATCATATTTTAATTGTCTGGCACGGGCAAAGAGCAGACCCCAGAAATAGGTGCGAACACTGTGAGAAAACAACCACGGTTCACACAACTCCTCGGCGTATGACAGGGCTTTTTTGGTCAATTTGCTGTGTGGGATTACAAGGTCATCGGGTGAAACTCCGGCGGGAACCAGATTTGAGGCTCCGCTTTTGTTCCCGATCCGGGCCGAAAATGCTTTGACGAAGAACCGGGATTTGTCTCGAAAACCCAGCTTGCCGCCGGTTTTCTCCATCCAGTCGAGTGTGCCCATGGGATGCATAACTAAATCCTTGTAATAGTACGAACGTTCGTACTATTATGGAGTCATGAAAAAGAGTCAAGCCACCCGAAACGCAATTTTGGAAAACTCGGTGCGCACAATCAGCGGCGCCGGGCTCAACGCACTAACAATCGGGCAGTTGGCCAACACCTGCGGGCTTTCGAAAAGCGGGCTGATGGCGCATTTTGGCTCGAAGGAAAATCTGCAATTGGAAGCACTAAAACATCTGGTTGGGCGATTTGAGCAGCAGGTGATCATTCCAACCGGAAAAAGCAGCGGATTGGAGAAACTTCGCCAGCTTTTTATTAACTGGCTGGAATGGGCAGAAGACCCAAAGCAACCCCAAGGTTGTGCGCTGGTGGCCGCATCAATGGTTGCCGAAGAACGATCGGGGCCGGTACAGGAATATTTGAAAAAGATGCAAATCTTGTGGGTGGCTTTGCTGGCTAAATCGGCGGCTGATGAGATTGGCAAATCGCTCAACTCGCAAAGTGATCCGGAGCAGTTCGCCTACGAGATTTATTCGCTCTATCTGGGGTTTCATTATTTCAAACAGGTGTTGGGCGACCGTCAAGCCAAAACGCGGGCAATGGATGGGTTTGAAAGGCTTGTGAAGGCCAATGCGAATCTCTAGTCTCACCTTCGCTCTTTCATTTCATATGCGATTGCCTACTATCGCCGAAGCGAATCGACGAGGTGAATACGGCCATGCGGCAATATCTGGATCTATTGGAAAAAGTGCTGGAAGAAGGCTCTGATCGGGGTGACCGAACAGGTACCGGCACGCGATCTGTTTTCGGGCATCAGATGCGGTTTGATTTGAGTGAGGGGTTTCCCGTTCTCACCACCAAAAAACTCCATTTGAAGTCCATTATTCACGAGTTGCTTTGGTTCCTTCAAGGTTCTTCAAACATTGCCTATCTGAAAGAAAACGGGGTTTCGATCTGGGACGAGTGGGCCGATGACAAGGGCGAATTGGGCCCGGTTTACGGGGTTCAGTGGCGTTCCTGGCCAAAACCGGATGGAACGGCGCTTGATCAAATAACCAATGTACTGAAGCAAATTCGAAACAATCCGAATTCCCGGCGGCTTATTGTATCCGCGTGGAACCCCGCACTGGTGGATCAAATGGCTTTGCCGCCCTGCCATGCCCTGTTTCAGTTTTATGTGGCGGATGGAAAATTATCCTGTCAGTTGTATCAGCGTTCGGGGGATACTTTTTTGGGAGTGCCGTTTAATATCGCGTCCTATGCATTGCTGACCATGATGGTGGCGCAGGTTTGCGGGCTAAAACCGGGGGATTTTATTTTGACCCTGGGAGACGCCCATTTATATTCCAATCATTTTGACCAGGCCCGTGAGCAATTGACCAGAAGCCCGCGAAAACTTCCCACCATGTGGATTGATCCCAAAATCGACGATCTGTTTGATTTTCGCTATGAGCATTTTGAACTGCGCGATTATGCCCCGGATGCCCACATCAAAGCGCCGATTGCGGTTTGAAGGAGTTGTTGTGAAAATCGCGATAATTGTGGCGGCAGCCGATAATAATGTGATTGGCAGTGACGGCGATATGCCGTGGAAACTGTCCACTGACTTAAAGCGTTTCAAGGCCCTCACCCTTGGAAAACCCATGATCATGGGGCGGAAAACCTTTGAAAGTATTGGAAAACCATTGCCCGAGCGCACCTCAATTGTGGTGACGAGAGACCGTTCCTGGCAGGCGGATGGGGCAGTTACGGTTGAATCTATTACAAGCGCAATTGCGCTGGCGAGTGAAATCGCTAAAGCTGACGGGGTCAATGAGGTATGGTTTGTGGGAGGCGGAGAAATTTACCGGCAGGCAATGGGTATTGCCGGTACAATTCATCTGACAAGAGTGCATACGGAGCCAACCGGCGATACATATTTCCCTGAAATTGATCCAAAAATATGGCAGGAAATTCACCGGGAAAACATTCCTGCCGGAGAAAAAGATAGTGTGGACACGAGTTATGTTGTTTATGAACGAAGAAGCTGACTGAATTTAGCGTTATCATCCGTTGAAAGCGCGGGATTAGAACCCTATAATAGGGAAATGAAACAATGGCGGAGGCAATTACGTTCTCCGCGAAAATCAAGGACACAAAATGCCCTGGAGTAATCAAACTGGTGGAGGCCGCCCTGGCGGCGGAGGAAATAACAATGGTGGAGGAGGTGATGGCGGGCCGTGGGGCCAGGGGCCACGCAGGCCACAACGTCCAGGTGGCCCGGGTGGTGGTGGCCCAGGCGGTGGTGGCGGCCAACCGCCTGATCTGGAAGAAATTCTAAAACGCGGCCAGGACAAGCTGAAAGAGGTACTGCCGGGTGGTGGTAAAATAGGTGGCGGAGCCAGTGCGACCAGCATCGGGTTTATCGCCCTTGTTGCGGCCGGATTATACCTGTTTTCTTCTTATTATACGGTTGATGCGGATGAATTGGCGGTGGAAACGCTGTTTGGCACTCCTCAGGAAGAAACCCTGGGTGCCGGGTTACACTGGGCATTTTGGCCTTTTGAAAAAGTCGATAAGGTGAATATTGGTGTGCAGCAGATAAACATTGGTTCAGCTGGTCGTCGTTCCACCAAACAGGGATTGATGCTTTCGGGAGACCAGAACATCGTGGATGTGACCTTCTCCGTACAATTTAGTGTGAACAATGCAAAAGATTTTGTCTTTAATGTAAAAGACTCGGTCGGCATGGTGGCAGAAGTCGCCGAAAGCGCCATGCGCGAAGTGGTGGGCCGTCGCCCGGCCCAGGATATTTTCCGCGATGATCGTCAGGGGATATCAGAGCAGGTGCGGACAATCACCCAGGGAATTCTTGATTCCTATGGAACAGGGATTGGTATTCGGGCTTTGAACATCGAAGACGTGGCACCGCCGCCGGAAGTGGCAGACGCCTTTGATGAGGTGCAGCGTGCGGAACAAAATGAAGACCAGTTCCAGGAAGAGGCCAACCGCTACAGCAATAAAATACTGGGTGGAGCGCGTGGTGAAGCGGCTCAAATCCGCGAAGATGCCGCAGGTTATAAAAACCGTGTGGTGCAGGAAGCCGAGGGTGAGGCACAGCGTTTTCTGTCCGTTTACGAACAATACGCCAAAGCGCCTGTTGTAACCCGCAAGCGCCTGTTCCTTGAAACAATGGAAGGTGTCTTGAAAGATTCAAACAAAATTATCATGGAAAACGGGGGGGCAGGCGGAACTGGTGTTGTGCCTTATCTACCGCTTCCTGAAATCAGCAAACGCAACAAGGGGACAAACTAATGGGTAATCGTGCAGGATTGATATTCGGTGTTATCGGCCTCATTGCCTTGATGGTATGGGGGGCGATTTTTGTCGTTAATGAGCGTGAACAGGCCATTGTTTTGCGGTTCGGGGAAATTATTCGAGTGGAAAAAACACCCGGACTGAATTTCAAATTGCCGCTTGGCATGTTTGGACTGGATTCGGTTTTGATTATTGAAGATCGGCTGTTGCGGTTTGATCTGGATGATATCCGGGTGCAGGTTTCTGGCGGTAAATTTTATGAGGTTGATGCGTTCATGACCTATAAAATTTCCAATCCACAGAAATTTCGTGAGCAGGTGAGTGCGTTGGAAAGCCAAGCCGAAACCCGGTTGCGTTCCCGTCTTGATGCGGCTTTGCGCCAAACCTATGGTCGGCGCGGATTTGAAGCCGCACTTTCAAAAGAACGTTCGGCGATGATGCGCGAAGTGCGTGATCAGATGAAAACGGAAGCTGAAAACTTAGGGATTGAAGTGGTTGATGTGCGGGTTCGCCGTACCGATTTGACTGCGGAGGTTTCCGGTCAAACCTTCCAGCGCATGAGTGCGGAACGTCTGGCGGAAGCCGAACGCATTCGCGCCCGAGGCCAAGAAGCTGCGCGCCGAATCCGTGCTTCTGCCGACCGTCAGGTGGTGGAAATTAAAGCCGAAGCACAGCGGGAAGCCGAAATTCTTCGCGGTGAAGGGGAGGGGGAGCGCAACAAAATTTTTGCGGAAGCCTATACCAAAGACCCGGAGTTCTTTTCGTTTTACCGTTCCATGCTTGCCTATA
>QILU01000184.1 GCA_003233475.1 Ahrensia sp. | reverse complement strand
GCTAATTGTATCCCTTGTGTCTTCCAGCTGCTGTTCCAGTTCCTTGAGTTGAGAGGCATAAACATCGCGAATTTGCAATTCAGCGTGGGCGCTGTTCCCGTCAAAATCGTGCAGTTCCAAAACCTTGCCGATGTCGTCAAGAGAAAGGCCGATTCGTTTGCAAAACAGCGCAATGCGCAAGCGTTCCCGATCATCATTGGAATAAAGCCGTGTTGTCCCTGAACGGGCGGGCTTAATAAGTCCGCGATCCTCATAAAATCGGAGGGTTCGCAGGGTCACATCGAATTCACGTGCCAGATCGCCAATTTTATAGACGTATCGGATGTGGATTTTTTGTAATCGGCTTCCACGTTATTATCCATCATTTGACCTGACTAAAATTAACCTGGAGAGCGACTGTCAGGAGCGAACATACATGCTCCATATGATTTTTCAATCATTTGCTTCTCAATTTTTTGAGAGTAAGTTGAAATTCAAAAACAAGCGGAAAATTGCACAACCATCTTTCCGTTACCAGCCCCGTTTCCGGCAAAGAATGCTGATTTCCTTGAAGAATACCCCCTCAATTACTCTTTATTAACGCGCTGTTTACCATGTTTGGCGAAAGTGTCGGGAATCGCGCGCAATTTTTCGGGCGAAACGTTGGATTTCTGCGCGTATCGCCGGAACAAGAGTGAGAACAGTAGAATGCGTCAGGCATATACCGGACAACACGGCTACGGCCCGTATAGCACTATAGGCAATTCCCCAAATCCATATGGAAATGGCCCTGAAGTCGACAGGCTGGACAATCTTAAACGCGCAATCGGTGCGATTGAGCAACGGCTTGCTGGTAATCCTTTTCCGGCTCAGCCCGGCCAAATACCTGTTCCCCCTTACGCCCACCCTCCCCAGATGCAAAATCAGGTGCAAAACCCGTATCCGCAATTTGGCCAGCAACCCGCTGGAACAACGGCTCAGCAAGGATATGGAAACCCGTCAAACGGTGCGGAATTGGGCATGTTGCAAGAACAGCTCAACCGTCTTTCCAACCAAATAGCGATGCCGCAAACGGCCAATACGGGCCCAATCGCAAACAGTCCCACAAACAGTATCGAAAGCGATATGCACAATATTGCGGCCCAAATCGCCCAGCGCCAGCAAATGTTAAACACCAGTGCTGCACCGCAAGCGCCTGCTCAACCAATCACTCAACCAGCCGCCCCTGCAGTATCTCAATCCCAGACACCCGCGCCGGATAATGCTGGAATGGAACTTATTGCCAAACATCTGGCTGGTTTGAAAAAAGAACTGGCCGGATTGAAGAAACAGGTGGAGAAACCCGTTTCCATTCAACAAACCGTTTCGCAAAAAGAAATTGATCGTATTGCGGGTTCAATTGCTGAGCTGCAAAAAGGCTCCCGCTTCGATGAGGCGGCTTTTGAGCGGCTCGATAAGGAACTGGAAGAACTGCGTTCGGGCATGAAACAGGATTTCAGCCAGGTTGTTCGCCGCGAAATTAACACCAGCAACGGCAACCATGCTAATGAACTAGGCACCCGCATTGATGTTCTTCGCAAAGGCCTTGACGAACTTTCTTTGAATTCTGCAAATTCTGTTGTTCCCCGGGTGGACAATCTTGCAGCTCAAATTAATACCATGCGCATGTCAGTGGATGATCTGCCGCAAACTCTGGCCATTACCCGTCTGGAACAAAATCTGACGGAAATTATGTCAAAAATGGAAGGTCTGATTGAAAATAAATCAGCAGATCAAGGCGTTTCATCCAATGATATATTGTCAATTGAAGGCCGCCTGGATGAAATCTCCCGTGCGCTTGTGGCCGTATCAAATTCTACCACATCGGCAGTGTCCGGCCCTCCGGCATTCGAAATTGATTTATCCGGTGTGGACCGTGTTGAGGCCCGCCTCAGTGAACTGGGCCGAGTTCTTGACGAACTGGCCACAAAGGATACCGGTGCGGAACTGCAAAACATCGGCGTTAGAATAGATGGCCTGACTGAGCGACTGGGTTCCTTTGAAAAATATGCACAATCAGGCGACCTCGGTGGTGCCAGCGCCATGTTCGCAGCCCCTGATATTGGGGTCATTGAAGACCAGTTGCGACAGTTGAACACCCGTGTTGAAGAGGCGTCACTTAACTCCTCGTCCGGCCAACTGGAAGAGCAATTAAAACAGCTTTCCCTGCGGGTTGAAGAAGCGGCCAATGTTAATTCAACCGCGGCTCAAATGTCCAATCTGGAAGCGCAAATTGGTCAGATCATCCGCCAAATGGACAAGCAGGATGGCGGGGGCGCGTTTGACATGGCGCCGCTGGAATCCCGTTTGGGCCAAATTGAAGCCCAATTGGTCAACAACCAGAATTTCTCGCTGGAAGCAGCCCAACAGGCAGCACAGCAGGCAGTATCTCTCATGGGAGCGCAAAGCGAGCCCGGACAAATAATCAATGCTTTGTCCCAGGACTTGAAATCCCTGCAAATAGCTGCGGAAAGCGGTAACGCTCAAAACGCTCAAACAGTGGAGAATGTTCAACAAACACTGGGACAGGTGGTTGAACGATTAGCTTCCATAGAAAACTCCATTTCCGATGCCCCTAATACCCGCAAAGCCGAATTGGTGGATGCATTGCCTGAAGCACCCCATATCCTGGCAACCGGGTTTGACGAACCGGCAGCGGAAAAAGAGCAATCAGGGGTTGTTCATCAGGCCGCAGTTGATGCGGGTTTTGTTTCAAGCGAGGCCGATGGTGCAACACAGCAAACAGAATCACCCGAATTAATTGGCCCGGTTAAGGTCGATGCTCCATCATTGGATCCATCCGAATTTATTGATACTGGCTTAGCTGCAACCCCAGAAGATAATGCCCTGCTGGAGCCCGGTTCCGCCGCCCCTGATCTGGACCGCATGGTGGAAGAGGCCAGCGTAAAATTGAATGAGGACAAGGTTTCGTTAACTGCAGCGGGTTCGTCCGATTCCCTTTCAGATGCAAGGCCCGGTGATGATATGCGCCCTGACGCCGTTGCTGCAGCGCGGCGCGCATTGCAAGCCACCACGGCTGAAATGAATGCCGTAAAAGAAGAAGCCGAAGCCAATAGCAAACCAAAGAGTAAGGGCCTTGCCGGGAAGCTTGATGGGCTAAAATCCAGCTTTGATATGGCAAAATTGCGCAAACCTTTGACCATGGGTGTCGCAGCCTTGCTGCTCGCAGTTGTCGCCTATAAAGGTGTTTCCATGTTCACAGACTCATCTCAAACCCCCGTGGCAGAGGTGGAAAGTTCTGTCGATAATAATTTCGCAAACACATTGAATGAAACCAATCCCATCGCTGCAGATGATGAAGAAGTTATGGTTGAAACCCAGCCCGAGGGCGAGGAAGCGACTGGAGCCGAGCCCCGCGTAATAGGTGATTCAGACCCATTAGATCCAACAGTAGAAATGGCCGCATCGGAAGCAGTTGCAGGCGACGCAGAGTCGGAGGAAATCGATCCGCAAGCGTCCGAACCCCAGGAAACCAATCCCTCAACAGCAGAAGCAGTAACTGAAGCCACTGTCCCGGAAGCTATGGACAATACGCAGGAAGCTGGGCCCCAGAATGGGCCAGAAACAGCCGAGCAAAAATCCGGCAATGAAAATAATCAGGTAGCCGATACTCCCGCCGAAGAAACCAAACCAACAGCCGCAGCAATAATTGATGTTCCCCAATCTGCCGGCCCCGCCGCATTGGTTGCTGCCGCATCCACCGGCGACCCGAAAGCCCTGTTCCAGATTGGTATGCGTTATTCCGACGGAAACGATGTGAAACGCAACATGACCGAATCCGCCAAGTGGTTTGAACTTGCCGCCGGAAAAGATTTTGCTCCGGCACAATATTCCATCGGAAGTCTCTACGAAAAAGGTATTGGTGTTGAGCGCGATGTTCAAAAGGCTTCCCAGTGGTATGAAAAAGCTGCCCTTCAGGGCAATGCGCGTGCCATGCACAATCTTGCTGTGATCCACGCCATGGGCAATCCTCCGGAAGTCCAACCGAGCATGGACAAAGCAGTTGGCTGGTTTATGAAAGCCGCCGATTTTGGTATCAAAGACAGCCAGTTCAACCTGGGAATTTTATATGGTCAGGGCATGGGTGTTCCGCAAAATCTCGGCGATAGCTATAAATGGTTCGCGTTGGCCGCAAAAACCGGTGATTCAGATGCCGCCGGTAAACGCGATGAAGTCGCAAATGCCATGGATCCCTCCGATCTCGATGTGGCACGCAAAATTGTGAACAACTGGTCGCCGAAAAAACTGACCGAGAGCGCTAACCGTGTAGCTGTTCCAAAGGAATGGCAAGGCAGGGGCGCCCCCGCCAAGAAGGCCTCGGTAAACAATTTCCGGGAAACGATTAAACTGGCTCAAATAAGCTTGAATCAACGTGGCTTCAATGTGGGCACACCTGATGGGTTGGTTGGTCCAAAAACCAAGCGGGCAATAAGGGATTTTCAGCGCAGCGCCGGAATACCCGTAACAGGTAAGGTGGACAAGAAATTGCTCCGCGCACTTGATTTGAAAACTTGAGTTTTTTTGCCTCGTTTCTGCCGAAAACCGTTTGACACATTGGCAGGTGAGGCGCATGAACGCCAATATCAATCAAGCGCCGCCGTATCATCGGGGTTAGCCCTGTTCTGTGACGTTTACCCTACTGTTTCGAACACCGTCTAAAGCGTGTCTCCCAAAAGTGGATCCCGGTTTTGGGAAAAAAGACACGCGAAAACAAAAAAGATAAAGCATGGAAGAGAATCCGTTTGATCGCGACATGCTTTATGTATCGCAGCCGTGAATTTATATCTTCCAATAGCCGAAATGTCGGTCAATGTTTTTATGCTTTTCAGCATGGGAGCCGGTGTGGGATTTCTGTCCGGCATGTTTGGCGTTGGCGGTGGGTTTTTAATGACCCCCCTGTTGATTTTTTATAATATTCCCCCGGCAGTTGCGGTTGCCACCGGTGCACCACAAATTGTCGCCTCGTCATTTTCTGGCGCACTTGCTCATATTCGGCGTGGAACGGTCGATATCAAACTTGGTCTGATGCTCCTGATCGGCGGTATTGCGGGTTCCGGCGTAGGAGTCGTGATTTTCACCTACCTGCGAGAAGCCGGGCAGCTCGATTTAATAATTTCGATTTTTTATGTTGTGTTTTTAGGCACGATCGGCGGCCTCATGTTGGTTGAAAGCCTGAACGCTATCCGCAAACGAAGGGGGCAAAAAGGCACTCCGGTTAAAATGCCCCGACAGCGCAACTGGATCAGCGCCCTGCCATTCAAAATGCGGTTTCATCGCTCAAAGCTATATCTCAGCGTGATCCCTGTATTGGTATTGGGTGTTCTGGTCGGAATTTTGGCTTCTATCATGGGGGTTGGTGGAGGGTTTATCATGGTTCCCGCCATGATTTATCTGCTGCGAATTCCCACCAATGTGGTTATCGGAACTTCCCTGTTTCAAATCATGTTTGTCACGATGTTTATTACGGTGGCCCAATCTTCTGCCAACCAGTCGGTTGATATTGTTCTGGCTCTAATCCTGATGGTGGGTGGTGTGATTGGCGCACAACTTGGGGCTCAGGCCGGGCAAAAACTGCGCGGCGAACAATTGCGTGCATTGCTTGGTCTTATCGTGCTTTTGGTGTGCCTGCGTCTGGGTTGGGATTTGGTGTCCGAGCCCAGCGAGTTGTTTTCATTGGATACGGGGAGATGGTGACAATGCGTTTTATTCTTCTTTCTATCCTTTGGTATTCACTCGCCGTCGCCGTGATCGCGCAGGAAAAAGCGGATGTTCAAATTGGACTTTCCAGCGACGTAGTTGAAATATCTTCTAACTTTGATGGTGCCGATATCGTAATATTCGGATCGATCGAAAATGGTGACCGGGAGTTGTTAAAACAGGGCCGGTATGACGTGGTGGTTGTACTGCTTGGCCCGAAAGAAAAAGTAATTGTGCGCCGCCGGGAGCGCAAATTCGGTATTTGGATAAACAGCTCTTCTTTGAGTTTCAGCAATATCCCATCTTCCTATTCAGTGGCCACCACGCGCCCGCTTTCTGAAATTGCGGACAGTGGTGAAATTAAAATTTTGCAGATCGGGCTGGACAACTTGAATGTGCTGCCGGCGACCAGCGGTTTTCTCATTAAAGAGACGGAAATTTTTCGCAAAAGCCTTGAGCGCCTGAAGGTAAAGCAGAAATTGTATCTTGAGCGGATAGGCGGCATTGAATTTTTAAGCCCCACCTTGTTCAAAGCCAAGCTCGCGGTTCCGGCAAATGTGCCGATCGGCGAGCACACCGCCAGGGTTTTTCTGTTCTTGGATGGCAAGTTCTTGAACTCGCGATTTGTCCAGATGCAGGTAAAAAAAATCGGCTTTGAGCAATTCACCTATAATCTGGCCTATGAGAACGGCATTTTATACGGAATAATTGCGGTGTTGATCGCCATGGCTACCGGTTGGCTTGCCAGCATTATTTTCCGCAAAGATTAGCGCCCGAATTTATCAACCGGCTGATTTGACTTGATTGAGGCGCGCCGTCGTCTTATTTCTCAACTGCAAATAAATTCCACAGGATTTCAAACATGAGCAATGCCGTTACACGATTTTTAGGCGATACCCCCCTGCGTGTTGCGGTTAAGCTTGTGGTGTTTTCCGTAATTGCCGGGGTGGTTATGAGTTCGCTCGGATGGTCTCCGCGCACAATTTATGATGGCATTGTCCGCTTTTTCACCCGCATTTGGGATCTGGGCTTTGAAGCGATTTACGGATCATTCGAGTATTTATTTCTTGGTGCCGCGGTGGTTGTTCCGGCCTTTTTATTGATCCGTCTGTTGAACCTGCGCTCGCCGCGCGAATAATCTTTGATGGCTAAAACCAATTCTCGCGCGTTTGAGGTTACCCATGGTTCCGTCGCTGCGATAGCGCTGCCCACGACTTTGGCCTATTTGTCCACGCCGATTTTGGGGTTGGTGGACACCGGCGTGGTTGGCCGGCTGGGGGAAGCTGCATTGCTGGGCGGCCTGGCCGTTGGAGCAACGCTGTTTGCCATTATTTTTACCACTTTCAATTTCATGCGCGCCAGCACAACCGGGTTGGTGGCGCAGGCAGTGGGGGAGGGTGATGAAGAAGAAAAACGAGCCGTGCTGGTACGTTCATTATTGATTTCTATTGTTTTGGGGCTGGTAACCCTGTTGGCGGCACCGCTGGTTTTGGGCGCTGGTCTTTGGGCCATGGATGTTCCCGCAAATGTGGAATCCGCCACCCGCACTTATTTTACTATTCGTATTCTGTCAGCGCCTTTCACCTTACTCAATTATTCGGTTCTGGGTTGGATGCTGGGCCTTGGTCGGGCGGGTCTTGGCCTGTTGTTGCAAACAGTGTTGAACGGGGTAAATATTGTTTTATCCATATTGTTCGGGCTCACTTGGGGCTGGGGCATTGAGGGTGTGGCCTGGGCCACCGTTATTGCAGAAGGGGTGGCCGCAATCCTCGGATTGCTGATCGTCTGGCGGGTGCATAAAGGCACGGGCAGGATAATCTGGCCATATGTGTTTAATCCTGCTGCACTCAAACGGCTGATGGGCGTAAACCGCGATATTATGATCCGCTCATTCGTCCTGTTGTTTGCCTTTGCCTTTTTCACGGCACAGGGGGCGCGTTTTGGTGAGCTAACCCTTGCCGCCAACGCCATTTTGATGAATTTCTTTTTGTTTTCGGGGTATTTTCTTGATGGATTCGCAACTGCAGCCGAACAGTTGGCGGGCAGGGCTGTTGGCGCGAAATACCGGCCTGCTTTTGACCGTGTGGTGCGCCTGACGTTGTTTTGGGGTTTCGTTCTGGCCGGGTTTGCCACCGCCGTGTTTTTTGCTTTCGGCCCATGGGTCATTGATACCCTAACCACAATTGATGCGGTTCGCGCGGAGGCGAGGATATATCTGTTCTGGGCGGCGATCACCGCTCTTATGGGGGTGGTGGCCTTTCAAATGGATGGTATTTACATCGGTGCCACCTGGACGGCGGAAATGCGCAATATGATGTTACTATCCCTGGTGGCATTTTTGGCGACCTGGTGGATTGCCGTGCCAATTTACGGCAATCACGGGCTGTGGCTGGCTTTGGAAGTTTTTTTGGGTATTCGCGGA
>QILU01000061.1 GCA_003233475.1 Ahrensia sp. | reverse complement strand
AAGTTTTTCTTTTGCCAGACGCTCAACCCAACGGATAAAGGTCGAGTTTCGATCAATTGCGGAAAGCGAGGAAACAGCAACCACCCGATGTTTTTTAGGGCCGGAACGCATCAGCAATAGCGCTTGACGGTATTGCACCGCCACCCGCGATCCATTGACCATTAAATAGCCCATTTCGGCTTCGGTTTCGGCTTTGCGCGCCTCGCGCTCCAGGCTCAACAACGCGTTTGCCACATCGCTTTCGCGGGCATGTTTTGGGCCTTGTCCGGCGGATTTTGAGTTTACCGATTGGGTTTTATTCTGATCGTTTTGTGCGCCAACAGAGCCGTCACCTTGATTTGTCGGTGGTGCCGATGCGAAACGCAGCTCACGATTAGGGGCCGTTTGTTGTGATTGTGAATCCGGCGAAATTTGATTAGTGGCTAACGTCTGTTTCATTGAATCCCGATTCTGTATTCGAGCCAATCCAGTGTGAAATTTTCACGCGCCAGTGCTCAATCAATATTCTTATTCGCCAGCACAAAACCTAGTTGGTTGGCGGGGCAAACTTTGCCGTGCCACTCATTCCCGCCAGAACATTGCTTGGACGATTGATGAATTTACCGGTAATTTTGATTGTCTGGCTGACAGCATCAACCTTTGCACCAAGACGGGCCACTTTTGCCTCAAACGAATTTCCAAGCTCGTCCACAGCAAAGCTGAATTGTGTTCCCTTCTTCACCCAGCGTAACCAGGTCGAAGGCACAATTAAATCCAACTCAAGAGCACTATCATCAATGACTGTTAAAATTGGAGCATTTGCCGCCGGAATTTCAAAGGTTTCCGCATGGCGTTCAACAACACGGCCATTAAACGGTGCCGGAATTTTGCAAAAACTGATCACCTCACGCAAGCCGTCAACATTGGCTTTCGCAGCTGCAACATCAGCCGCAGCTTCACGAACTTCCTGGCCACCGGCCGCACCGCGTGATTTCAAACGTTTTTTGCCCTGATAAAATGACGTTGCTTTACCCAGATTTGCATTGGCACCACGAAGGTCAGCAAGCTGACGGGCGCAATTAAACACAACCAAATCTTCACCTTTGCGAAAGGACTGGCCGTCTCTGAAAGGCATGCGTTCAATTTTTGCCACAACCCCCGCGCCAAGAGTTACCTCTGCGTTAGCCATCACCACACCGCGGGCATCAAATTTATTTTCAGATTTTATTGAACCGGTTGGCCGACGATCAACATTTTTGAGGTTGATTCTTGCGTTCCGTTTTACCATTTCTTTTACCGCAGCCGAAGCCGAAGCCGAGTCCGTTTCAGCATGAACCTGCGGTGCCATCAAAGAAGCAGAGACTGCAAAAAGAGCGGAAATAAACAATTTAGTTTTCATGATATTTCTATCCTTTGTTCCCAAAAACCTGTTCCGGGGAATTTTTTGTCTGATTATTTGATCAGTTGCTGATTTGCAGCCCTATCGATCCGTTTGAATTCCGTTGTTTCCAGCGATGCTAACGGACTTCATTAGACCCAATTTTTTACGCGCCGGAATTTTAACGATTGTAGATGTGTTTTTTGACTGAACTTCCGCGCCTTTCCAACCATGGATTTCTTTCACAATTGGATCGTGGGATTTAGAAGCAGTGGATTTTTTTATCGAACCCGTAACCAAATGGGCTTTCGCTGCGCGGCGGGCGCGCACGGAACCCGATCGGTCACCGCGTTCAATCCACACAGATTTTAACGCCTGCGCCAGATCTTCAATTGAATCTTCAGCTCGCAAATCATCAGCGTAAGGGTCGATTCCCATCGACGCATAAATATTAGCGTAAGCATTTTGCAGATCGGCATAAGCAATATCTGAACTTACCTGGCTCGCCAGCGTGTTCATTTCTTCGCGGATCAGTGTTTGTTCACTGGCCAGTCCTTCCGCATTGCTGGCACGAATTTGTTTCACAATTCCGCGTTGCACTTGCAGATGTCTAGCCGAAGTACGAAAAATCTTTTTGGAATGTTCATACCTGACGCGGCTCACGTGAACCTGTGTCATGATCGCCATGGTAACCGCAAGAGCGCGCGCATCAAGCACCTCGTCCTTGGCCTGTACCAGGCGTTTTTTGGCTGGATATTTAAAAACATTGAGCATGTTCCAGGTCGCCCTGGCACCCCATCCAACCCAGTTGTTACTGTAAAGGTAACTATCAGAATCCCAGTTTGCCGTGGCGAAAAGATTTGCGCTTGGCAACATTTCCAGCAGTGCACGCTTGGTTTCTTTGGCATTTATTCTCAGCTTATATTGAATATCGCGAATTTCCGGACGGTTCTCCAGTGCCGCAAAAACCATTTCATCGCTGGTCATTGTCAATTTGGTGCTGGTGGAGCGTCGCTTGGGCTGAGCCAGCCTGAATTGTTCGCCGGGGCGAACATTCATCAATGCGGCCAATTGCATTTTGGCCAAGGATAAATCTTTTTGCAAACGTTGAATGCGCTGCTGAATTTCCACCAGTTCGCGTTGATAAGTAAGCGCGGTTAACGGGGATGTCTGGCCATCTTTTTGCAAGGCTTTTGAGTTTTTCAACGCCTTTTGTGTACGGCCTTCCAGCCGACGAAGACCAACCACCAGGCGATCAGCAGATACGGCACGCCAATAGGCGGTACGCACATCTTCGATAACTCTGTTGATTATTCTACGACGCCGTTCACGGGCAACCAAAACCTCATCTGCGGCCTGTTCGGCACGAATTTTAGAAAGGCCAAAATCAAGAATATTCCAGGACAGGGAAACATCTTCTTGAAATTTTCCGCGGTCAGAAAAAATTGTGGAACCTGCACTACCAGAATTGTTGTTACGGCCGGTATAGGCAGCAGAAGCCACCAATTGCGGTAGCGTATCAAGGCGGGCAGAATCCAATGTTTTGCTGGCCAATGCTTCATTGTACAACTCAACTTGAAAATCGAGATTGTATTTCAACGCACGGGCCATTGCTTCGTATAGCGTGACCTGATTGGTGATCGCCTGCTGACCAGCGGTTACACGGGAGAGCTTATCGCTAGCGAAATTGCTCAGCGCGCCGGTTGTCAATGGTTGTGGTGTGACTGCGCATGCGGAGACAGTAATGGCCAGCATGGATGTGAGAAGGATACTCTTCACTTTTTCTTCCTCGTACTAATTTGCCCCTATGACGCCCCCAAAAAACAGGAATATCATCCGGTGATAAATCAATATCGCGAGTTATGACTAATGAAGGCTTAACAACGGGAAGATTTTTGTAGAAAATTTACTATAAAAATTTTGACCTATCCGTTTGATAAAAAAAAGGGCACTGCTGTAAGCAATGCCCTTATTCAATGCATTTTCTATTGAAAAACTTACGTCGATGAATTCTGCACCGACATAGGTCCGCGCAGATCTTTCAACTCAAATTCAACCTTGTTGTTTTCAAATTCTTTTATTTTCTCAGCAATTACATCGATGGTTGTTTTATCAACTGTCGTGGCTTCTCCAGAAACCAAATCGACACGCATGGTTTTGATCAACTCATTGCCGTTCCCAAGAATGACCGTAAGTTCCAGTATGACTTCCTTTTCGCCAGCCGGCGGTTTCGCAGAAATGAACCCTTCACGGATCAACTTCATCCATTCCGGCAGCGGTTTTCCATCTGGCAGCAATAAGATTGTTTTCACCACCTTGCCATCCTGTTCAGGCCGCAGCTCATTTTTGAACTCGATGAACAATACCCCTTCGCGCGAATTGATTTCCAGGGAAATTCTTTCCAGGCGATCATCCATGCCAAGCAAATCACGTTCGTTCTTTTCGTCCATCAGGGACTGATATCCAAATGTGCCGGACACATTCCAATCACCGTTGCCTTCACGGCCAGAAGCATTCAACCAATCGGTGGATGAAGCCATTTGACCCATGGCGGCAATCTGTTCCGGCAAGCCACCGTCAGAACCGGCCGATGTCGCTTCATAAAGCGGCTCAATGGCATTCACGGCCGACAATAAAATTCCACTTTTAGAATCCAGCGCCGTGGTTGAATTCAGCTCAGATATTCCGCTAACCAGACTGGTAATATCTATCTGCCCCTGAACAGGATCAAAATCCCCGGTTTCAGGATCAACTGTAATAACTGGATTATCCACAAAAGGACTTTCCTCAATGAACGATTCCTGCGTCACTCGAATTTCGAATGTTTGGGTCACCGTTCCACCTTGTCCATCATCGGCGGTGATGGTGATTACATAGGGAGCAATTGATGCAATTTCAGTCGACGCAATTCCGGTTATCCGATTTGCAACAGGATCAAAAACAAAACCATCAGGCAGACCGCTGACACTCAACACCAGCATATCGTCATCCGTACCGCCATCAACAAACAGGCTGCTAATATCCAGATCAATCTCGTCACTGTCCCGCAAAACCAGATCATTTATTGATCCAACAGAAATGGGTGCGAGGTTGCGCGGATCCAACGTGACATCCACACTGGCTGTTCCGCCTTCACCATCATCGACGCTTACGCTAACAACCTGCGTCCCGAACACAGATGCATCTGTTGGAACTGTTCCTGAAATTTCTCCGCTAACCAGGTTAATTGCGGCCCAGGCGGGCAGGCCCGTTGCAGAGAAAACCAATGTATCCCCGTCTGCATCCACAAACATTGCACCGGCACTAATAGTGAAATTAGCACCGTCATCCAGTGCAACAACTACATCGGCACTGGCGATGGGAACGACATTCAATACATTGATATCATAGCTGAATGAAACAATAGAACTGATGCCGTCATCAACCGTGATTGTGACATTATACGGCCCGCTCTGAGAAGCAGAAGAACCCAATACTCCGGCTATCACCCCGGTGGTGGAATTGATTGAAAGCCCGGCCGGCAAACCGGATGCAGAAAATAACAGCGCATCCCCATCCGGGTCATTAATAAATCCGGCCATCGGCAGATTGACAATGTCACTATCGTTCAAAGTGAAGTCTGATGGTGGCGAAACAACAAGCAAAACATCATCCACCGGTGTCACGTCGAAGGTTACATTGGCAAAACTTGTTGCCTGGCCGTCACTCAACCCATAAGCCACCACCGATTGGCCAAAATAGTCGGCATCTGGAACAAAGGTAAGTGTTCGCCCGTCTGCCCCAAGGGTGATAACTCCATTGGCTGTGTTAACGGAACCATTTGCGGCAATTGCCTGGCCATCAATGGATACGATATTCAGCGGATCCCCTTCAACATCACTATCATTCGCCGTTACCGGGTCAAAGACAACTGAAGCATCTTCCACCAGAACAACCGGCCCGTCATCAACCGCAATTGGCACATCGTTTACGGATACGACGTTGAGATTAACAGTGGCTGTGTCGCTCAGCGACCCGTCAGTAATTGTATAATCAAAGGAAGCGGGCCCAAAATAATTTACCGGAGGATTAAAGTTTACAGTCACACCATCAGCAGCAAGGTCTACAGTTCCGCCCGACAAAAGGGTAACCGACCCCCCGGGCAAAATGGCAATTCCATCAATTTGGTTGATTACCAGCACATCGCCTTCAACATCAAAATCGTTCCCCGTTACCGGATCGAAACTGATCGAGTTATCCTCTTGAACCGAGATTGGTGTTGGTGTGCCATCATCAATGGCGACCGGGGCATCATTAACGCTGGTTACCGAAATTCGAGTTAGCGCAACATTGGATGGATCGATGCCGTCGGTCACAGAAATATCAATCAGGCGTTCTGAAGTATTCGGGTTTTCAGATGTTGAACGGAAAGTAATCGCCAGAAGTGCGGCTTCATAATCCGCCAGAACTGCATTCCCGGATAAAATGATGGTTATTATTCCATCCGCATTCAAGCCCGTTCCCGGAACAACACTTGCCGACATGGAACCGGGGAGGAGACCAATTTCCAGCAAGTCCCCTGCCCGACCATTTGTCAAAACAACAGTCGCGCCCACCAAAGCAACATGGTCTTCATCAAAAACATTGACCGAGCTGTCTACAATCGGAATTCCCGCGCCATTTTCCACATAACTCGTGGCAAATTCACTTCCACCACTGGTTGAATCCAGATCAAGTATTGGTGCATCATTTAAGAACAATACCTGCAGGCTGACCGTTTGCGTATCCACCGCACCATTCGCATCCATCACGGTATAGGTGAAGGACGCAGGGCCGGAATAGGCCAGATCAGGGGTAAAGCGAACGATATTATCGCCCCCAAGAACCACACTCCCATTCAGCGCGCCCTGTACGGAAACAACGCTCAGCGCATCCCCTTCAGGGTCGCTGTCATTCAACAGTAAGGTCGCAGCCGGAATAGAAAACACGGTGTCTTCATTAAACGAGAAAATCCCGTCCGGCCCAGCCACCGGCGCATCATTTACCACACTCACAGAAATCAAAGTGGTGGCGACGGGTGAATCAATAACCCCGTCACTGACAACAACGGAAATGCTACGGGTAGTTGCATCGGGATCTTCAGAAACCGAACGATAAGTAACCGCCTGCATCGCCAGCAGATAATCTGCCTGCGAGGCAATTCCTGTCAGCGTTACCGTAATTGACCCATCCAGCAACAGGGCCGAAGGAGGGCTGACATTTGCGGTTAAAGAACCGGGCAGAGTGCCAATCTCAAGAATATCACCAACCCGGCCATTGCTCAAAGTAAAGGTGGCTGATGTAAGATTTGGGCTGTCCACATCACTGAGCAATGCAGAGGCGTCCAACAACTGAAGAGCCGGGTCATTTTCCACGTAGGAAGTTAGATAGCCATTGCCCGCGCTCGACGTATCCAAATCAAGAACAGGCGCATCATTGACCGGGTTAACGGTGATATTCACCAAGCCGACAGTTGTACCGCCATTGCCATCATCAACAGTATATTCGAAGGAAGCCGGGCCGAAGAAATTTGTATTGGGAGTGAATATTATTTGCCCCCCCACCATTGTCACCGCGCCATTCACCGAATTGGCAACTGAAACAACGTTTAATATATCCCCATCCGGATCAACATCATTAGACAACAAAGCACCCGGTGCAATTGTAAGCGACGTATCCTCTGTCACGCTGAAAGCATCATTAGTAACAATTGGAACGTCATTTGAAGGGATCACCGTTATTGTAGTGAGGGCAGTCAAAGAAGTGTCCTCACCATCATTCACCACCACTGTCACGTTGCGGGTAGCGGAGACCAGGGTGGGAGCTTGGGAAGCGGATTGATAGGACACCGCCTGAAGCGCGCTTTGATAATCAGCGGGTGAAGCAGATCCAGTAAATGTCACGGTAATCTGCTGTGGTGATGTTAACGCTCCACCACTTGGAAGCAGCGTTACGGTTATCCCCGGAGGAAGCGTTCCAACGCTCAACAGATCGCCCACCTGTCCGTCGGTTAAAACAATCGACGCGCTTTCAAGCATGGTATCGTCAACATCTTGAAGCAAGATGCTCGCATCAACCAGGGGAACACCAACCGTGTCATCTTCAGCGTAACTCACCGCAAAACTTGTTCCCGCAGTTGCTGTATCCAAATCAACCGTTGGAACATCGTTCACGGAATTAACCGTGAGGTTCACATTCGCACTCGCCTGTCCGCCATTTCCATCATCAATTGTATAGGTGAAGGAAGCTGGCCCGAAATAATCTGCGACCGGGGTAAAGGTAATTGTCCCGTCTCCGTTCAACACAACTGAGCCATTAATTGCTGATTGCACGGAAACAATATTAAACGGCTCAAGGTCCGGGTCACTGTCATTGGCGAGCAATTCAGCGGGCGTAATGATACGCGAAGTATCCTCATCAAAGACAATGGAATTATCATTATTCGCAATCGGCGCATCGTTCACAGCGGTAACAGCTATGGTTGATGTTCCCACATTGGAAATATCGTCCCCGTCATTCAC
>QILU01000174.1 GCA_003233475.1 Ahrensia sp. | reverse complement strand
TGGGAGGGTTCGAATTTTATCACGGCATTCCCGGTGCAATCGGTGGTGCCTTGCGCATGAACGCAGGGGCAAACGGTACGGAGACCACCGACCGGGTGGTGGAAGTGCGGGCGCTGGACCGGAAAGGCAACCGGCAGGTGCTCAGCCATGAAGACATGGGCTATTCATACCGCCACAGCGGCGCTGATAAAGGATTGATATTTACCTCAGCAATATTTGCAGGCCAGCCGAAGGACAGATTGGAAATTCAAAAGGCTATGGATGAAGTGCAACACCACCGCGAAACAGTGCAGCCCATTCGCGAAAAAACCGGTGGTTCCACATTCAAAAATCCTGGAAACTGGTGGATGATGCAGGGTTGCGCGGGTATCAGATTGGCGGTGCTGAGATGAGCCAAATGCATTGCAATTTTATGATCAATCGGGATGCCGCTTCTGCCCATGATCTGGAAACTCTTGGAGAGAGAGTGCGCGAAAAAGTTTTCCAACAATCCGGCATTCTTCTGGAATGGGAAATCAAGCGACTGGGCCGGTTTGAGAATGGTAAAGTGGTAAAGGCATTTGTTCCAGGTTAACTCCTGTCCGTATTCAATTGCGCTAAAATGATTCTCCAAAACGGCAGCTAATTCAAATAATAGAATTTGAACGGGTTCGTTTTGGAACAATGCTGTTCTCGCGGAAATTTATTTTTCCGTTGGCGTTCAGAAAAATATTGAGTCTTTTGAATCTCTTACATGTACCTCCTAAAATACTGATTCATGCTTGTGTTAATTCGTTACTTCAAAGTGCTTGATCCGGTTTACCTCCTGTGATTCTTCTACACCTGCCGGGGAAACAGGAGACAGTTTGAATGACACATGTTGCTGTCCTGATGGGCGGCTGGTCGTCTGAACGGCCGGTTAGCTTATCGTCCGGTAATGCCTGTGCAGATGCGCTTGAGGCCGAAGGGTATAAGGTTACGCGGGTCGATGTGGATCGCAATGTTTCTGAAGTGCTTTCAAAACTAAAACCTGATGTGGCGCTTAACGCCCTCCACGGCCCCTTTGGCGAAGACGGGATGGTTCAAGGCATTCTTGAATATCTCGATATTCCCTATACCCATTCCGGTGTCATGGCTTCGGCTTTGGCGATGGATAAAGAGCGGGCTAAAACACTTGTGCGGCGGGTGGGGGTTCCGGTTGCGGAAGCCAAGGTTATGCATCGGTTGGAGGCGGCAAAAAAACATGTAATGAAACCTCCTTATGTGGTGAAGCCGGTAACCGAGGGGTCGAGCTTTGGGGTTTTGATTGTGGGGGAGGATCGCTCGAACCCACCGCAGGAATTATACTCGGATGACTGGCCTTATGGGGACACAGTCATGGTGGAGCGATTCGTTTTTGGGCGTGAATTGACCTGTGCGGTGATGGGAGATGTGGCCCTTGGAGTGACCGAAATCCTTCCAATGGGGGATAGTTTCTACGACTATGACGCAAAATACAGCGAAGGTGGGTCAAAACACGTCCTTCCTGCCGATATTTTACCAAATATTTACCAAAAGATTCAGACACTGTCTTTGAAGGCGCATGAAGCCATCGGATGTCGCGGAGTTTCCCGTTCTGACTTCCGGTTGGATGATCGCGTAAACGGGACGGGCGAATTGATCTGGTTGGAAGTAAATACTCAGCCGGGCATGACACCCACATCATTATTGCCGGAACTGGCCCAGCATGCGGGTCATTCATTTGGCGAATTGCTTAGATGGATTGTGGAGGACGCGAGTTGTCGTCGTTAAACGAGATTGATAGACAAAATTTAAGTCGGCACAGGGTTGCGCCGGTTGACGCTTCATTTGTTCCCCTGTCGGTGCGCATGAGGAAACGTTCCCTGGTGCGGTTTATTGAATCGCTTCCAAAATTGAGGAGCGGCGTAGGCCATGGGCTGGCTTTGGCTTTTATTGTGGGCAGCTGGTTTTACGGATTGGCGGTCGGCGGGTCCGGCCCGGCATTTATTTCAGGAACCGCTGCAACTTTTGGATTGAAGGCAACCGATATAGTTATTACCGGTCAGGTGGAGACGCAGGAGCGCGAAGTTTTCCGCGCCCTTGGAGTAGGCGGCTCTCTTGTAGGATTTAACGCCAGTGAAGCCCGTGCACGGGTGTTGCTATTGCCCTGGGTAAACGATGTGGCCATTCGCAAGGTCTATCCGGGAAAATTGACCGTCTCTTTAGTTGAAAAACGCGCTATGGCCGTTTGGCAGCTTAAGGATCGTCTCACAGTTGTTGGAAAAACCGGGGTGGAAATTGCGAAATTTGGGATCGCTGACTTAATCAGCAATCGCTTTTTCTATTTGCCTCACCTGGTTGGTGAAGGGGCGCCGGAAAGCGCGAATGAAATACTCCCTCTGGCGGCTAAATTTCCGGTACTGGCGGGGCGGGTGGCTTCTTATGTGCGTGTGGCCGGGCGGCGCTGGGATATTGAGCTAAACAACGGTATTCGCATCAAATTGCCTGAATATGGGGCGGAACGTGCCCTGAAACAGGTCGCTGAATTGGCCAGCGAAGAGAGAATTTTTGAACGCGAGATCAACGTTATCGACATGCGTCTTGATGATCGGATTGTGTTGCGGTTGGAACCGGTGGCAGCAAAAACACGGGCTGAATTTGTCAGCACCCGTTTGAAGGCAATGAAAAAGGCGGATCGAAAACTATGAGTATATTCCGCCCATCAGCTGATATTCCCCGCGTGGAGCGCCTGTCTACAGGGCGTTCAACGATTGTTTCCGTACTGGATGTGGGGAGTTCGAAAGTTTGTTGCATGATTGCGCAACTCCGGCCGAAAGAGGGAAGCGCCATTTTACCGGGCCGTTCTCATTCGATTGAAATTCTGGGCTTTGGATATCAGCGCTCTCGCGGCATCAAGTCCGGGGTTGTTGTGGATATGGATGAGGCGGAGAAGTCCTTGCGGCTGGCGGTGGATAGCGCCGAGCGCTCTGCAGGGCTGACAGTGGATTCTTTGATCCTGGCGGTAAGCGCCGGGCGGATTGGCAGCGATACTTTTTCTTCAAGCATAACTTTGGGTGGGCGCGAAGTTGAACGTGGTGATGTGAAGGCGGTTTTGGCTGCCGGGCATGAACATGCTGAGCAGGAAGGGCGTTCCACCCTGCACGCGCTTCCCATCGGTTATACGTTGGATTCTGAGCACGGCATCCAAGACCCGGTTTCCATGGTGGGGCAGGAGCTTGGGGTCGATATGCATGTGGTGAGTGCTGATCAGGCACCTTTGCTGAATTTGGAAAACTGCATCAATCGCTCGCACTTGCCCGTGGCGGGAATGGTGGCGGCCCCTTACGCTTCCGGCCTTGCGGCGCTGGTTGATGATGAGGCGCGAATGGGATGTGCCTGTGTTGATATGGGTGGCGGAACCACTTCTGTTTCTATCTTCATGAATGGCCGTCTGGTTTTTGCAGATGCGGTGGCGGTTGGCGGAAATCACGTGACGATGGATCTTGCGAGGGTTCTTTCCACCCCGGTGGCAGATGCCGAACGGTTGAAAGTACTGCACGGCAAGGCCAGCAATGCCCAGATGGATGACGGGGAGATGGTTTCTGTTCCTCCAATTGGTGATGATCCCCATGCGATGCCTTATCAGGTTTCGGTTTCGCAGGTGGCGCAAATAATTCGCCCCAGAATTGAAGAAACGTTTGAATTTGTGCGCGAGCGTATCAACCGTTCCGGTTTTGCCGGGGCAGTTGGCAAGCGCATTGTGCTGACTGGAGGGGCAAGCCAATTGCCAGGTGTCAGCGAGATTGCCGCCCGGGTGTTGGATGCAAATATTCGGCTTGGCCGCCCCATGGGGGTTTCCGGCCTGCCGAAAACAGCCAAGGGGCCGGCATTTTCTGCTGCCGTTGGGCTGCTTATATATCCGCAAATTGCCGGTATTGAATATGTCGAACGTTCATCTGGCGTATCCAATTTATTCCTTAATGCAGGTGGCGGAACATTCGCAAGAATGGGTCGCTGGCTGAAAGAAAGCTTTTAACTCCACCTCTCCCGTAGATTGCGGGACACAGTACTAATGATCTAACCGAGGACTGAACCATGACACTAAATTTACACAAGCCTGATATCACAGAGCTGAAACCCCGTATCACCGTATTTGGTGTTGGTGGTGGCGGTGGCAATGCCGTGAACAACATGATTGCCTCCGGTCTTGATGGGGTCGATTTTGTGGTTGCAAATACCGATGCCCAGGCTTTGACCATGTCAAAAGCCGAACGGATCATTCAAATGGGTGTTCAGGTCACGGAAGGTCTTGGAGCCGGCTCCGAGCCGGAAGTTGGCGCGGCTGCAGCTCAAGAATGTATTGATGAGATTGTTGATCATCTCTCTGGAACCCATATGGCTTTTATTACGGCTGGAATGGGTGGCGGAACCGGAACCGGGGCAGCGCCCGTGGTTGCGCGTGCTGCGCGGGACGCTGGAATATTGACTGTCGGTGTCGTGACAAAACCGTTTTCTTTTGAAGGCAAACGGCGGATGACCCTGGCAGAAGATGGCATCGTGGAGCTGCAAAAGAATGTCGATACATTGATCGTCATTCCCAATCAAAATTTATTCCGGGTGGCCAACGATAAAACAACTTTCGCCGATGCATTTTCAATGGCGGACCAGGTGCTTTATTCTGGTGTGGCTTGTATTACCGATCTGATGGTCAAAGAAGGTTTGATCAATCTGGATTTTGCCGATGTGCGCTCTGTTATGCGTGAAATGGGCCGGGCTATGATGGGTACAGGAGAAGCTTCCGGTGAAGGCCGTGCAATGGCTGCGGCTGAAGCGGCAATTTCCAACCCGTTGCTTGATGAAGTTTCGATGGCGGGTTCACAAGGATTGTTGATTTCCATTACTGGTGGCCGTGATATGACATTGTTTGAAGTGGATGAAGCCGCAACCCGCATTCGTGAGGAAGTGGATGCGGATGCAAATATCATCCTTGGCGCCACCTTTGACGAAAGCCTTGAGGGTATTATTCGTGTCTCTGTTGTAGCGACCGGTATTGACAGCGAAGGCAGTGTGGCTGCCTTGCCAAATACCCAGCGCATGAATGATGCGGCTGAACGTCTTCGCCAATCTGCGTTGGCGCGCTCGGGTGCTTTGGTTGCCGATGATGCAGCTTCTGTTGTTTCCAGCGAAGGATCTGCTTCAAGCATTGAAGCTCCTGCCGAAGAAGAACCGGCAAATACTTCGGCTCCATCAATTCAAATAGAGCGCCCAGCCCACGCTGTTCCTTTTGAACCTGAAAGTGCCGATTTTGCGGATCCGATTTCCGATGAGGATTTCCAATCAGCACTTGAAGAGCAAATTGAAATTCCTGTGGCTGAGGATATCGCTCCGGTGACAATTCCGGCGGCGGCTCAAGACGGCATGCCTGCGATTGAGGATTTTCCTCAGGTGGTACAAAAACAAGTGGCTGCTGATTCTTCTAAGCCGAGTGGGGAAAGCGATAATGGACCCATGGGATTGCTTAAACGGTTGGCAACAGGGCTTGGCGGATCGTCTTCAAGCGGAACTCCTGTTACCAAACCTGTTGTTTCAAGTGAAGAGAAGCAAGCCGAAATTACGACACCTTCACCCGCGCCAGCACCAGCTGCGCGAGAGGACAATAACCCTTACGCACCACCGCGCAATGGTACATTGGATATTCATGGTCGCCAGGCAATACCAACCCGTGCCGCCAGTGAAGAAGATCAACTGGATATTCCGGCATTCCTCCGACGTCAGGCAAATTAATTATTAACCATTTCCATCGGTTTTTATTGGTTATGGTTGTTGAAAATTGATGGTTTACAAATTGATAAGGTCGATCGTGCATTATCGCATGATCGGCCCTGTTTTTGCTTATCAACAAGGGGTGAAGCCATACCGATTCAGGGTTTGTTAACCTGTTAACACACCGTAAGAAACCGTGATTTGGCATAATGAGTACAGAATTGTAGGTTTTCAGCGAGTGGCTGGGGAAGGCGACTCAGTAAAGTTCACAGGGGATTGTGAAACAGGTGTTTAGACCTTTGTTTCGTGATAAATGAAATGAGCTTTTAGAGATTCTTCCCTGGTGTGGAGCGTAATTAACAACAACCGCGAGCGTCTGGTTATCGCGGGAAATTGGGGTATCTATGGGTACAGAAGTTTTAAGTTTGCAAAATACAATTAACGCGCGTATCGATCTTTCCGGAGTTGGTGTTCATAGCGGAAAACCTGTTTCAATTGCGTTGTTACCTGCTGATGCCGACACGGGCATAATTTTTCAGCGAAGCGATGTTGAACCACATAATCAAATTGATATACCTGCTGTAATTTCGTCTGTCGGTGCCACCGATTTGTGTACCGTTTTGGGTAACCCCGTGGGGGTTCATGTAAAGACCGTTGAACATTTAATGGCTGCTTTGGTTGCTTTGCATGTTGATAATGTGTTCGTTGAACTTGATAGCGATGAAGTTCCTGTCATGGACGGTTCCGCAGAGGTTTTTGTTGACGCCATTGATCAAGTCGGGTTGAAGGTTCAAAATCGCTCCCGTCGTTATTTACGCGTGTTGAAAGAAGTTCGGTTTGACATGGGGCCGTGTTGGGGATTGTTTACACCCCACAACACCACCCGGTTTGAAGTTGAGATTGATTTTGATGAAAAAATCATTGGTCGCCAAAAATTTGTGGGTGACTTGACCCCGAATGTCTTTCGTAAAGAATTGTCTCGGGCGCGCACTTTTGGATTTATGAAAGATGTCGAGCGGTACTGGGCCGCCGGGTTTGCTTTGGGTTCCAGTCTCGAAAATTCTGTGGTGATTTGTGATGATAACAATGTCGTAAACCCTGAGGGACTTCGATACAGCGACGAATTTGTGCGCCACAAGGCGTTGGACGCCGTTGGTGATCTGGCGCTTGCGGGTGCTCAAATCCTGGGATGCTATCGTTCCTACCGTGGTGGCCATAAGCTAAATGCACTGGCTTTGCAGGAACTTTTGTCTGATTCATCGAATTACGAATGGACCGATGCGGATCCGGTGGGACGCCCTGCGCAGCGGGTTGAGTTGATGGCCGTAAAAGCGCCAGCTTTTGCCCCTGACAAAAGCTGATCTTTTTACATTAATCCGTTAAGTTCCGCCACAAAAATGTGCGATTTTGCCTCCATGAAAACGGAACTGTTGTTGTTTTCTGAATTGTTTTAAGGATACAACTGTAATAGGATTGTGATTTGCGTACGTTGTTCTTATTGAATTTAGTTATACCGCAACCAAGTGGGAAATTGTAAATGGCAAAAAAGGTGAATATAGCTGAAACCCATTCCGGTGGATTTGGCCGCATTGCAGGTGTCATCGCTGTTTCCGGGGCATTGTTTTTGGGGGCTTGCGCTACGGATCAGGATATCAACTCATTTGTTGAGCCTACTGTTCCTGCTGATCAGCTTTATAACGAAGCTCTGGCAAATATTGATGCCGGAGATGTGGCGCAAGCCAAGCGAAAGTTCCAAAAACTGGATCGCCAGCACCCCTATTCCAACTACGCTAAAAAATCCGGGATTATGACAACCTACCTGGCTTATCGCTCAGGCGAGTATCCTGAAGCAATTGCCCAGGGTAAGCGATTTGTGTCTTTGTACCCTGCTAATAAAGATGCTCCTTATGCCCTTTATCTGGTTGGAATGTCTAACTATCGGCAAATATCCGACGTTACCCGTGATCAAAAATCGGCTACCAATACCCTTCGGGCGATGAATGATCTGGTTGAGCGTTACCCTGACAGTGAATATGTAGAGGATGCCAAGCGCAAAATGCGCATTGCCAAGGATCAACTGGCCGGCAAAGAAATGCTGGTGGGGCGCTACTATCAGGAGCGAAATGAATATCTGGCTGCGATAAACCGTTATAAGCATGTCGTTGAGCGTTTTGAAGACACTCGGCATATTGAAGAAGCTTTGGCCCGATTAACAGAATCATATTATGCGCTGGGTCTGACTTCAGAGGCGCAAACCGCGGCGGCTGTGTTGGGTCTCAATTTCCCTGAAAGTCAATGGTATAAGGATTCCTATGCGCTACTGGAAAAAGGTGGTCTGCGGCCACTGGAAAATCAGGGGTCATGGATATCAAAAGCTGCTCGTAAGATCGTCGGTACTTAATTCCGTCCACATTAGACTTCAAAAAAATGCATAGTACAAAGCGCAAACATGCTGGTTCATGGCGCTCGCTTTGGGTATGAGTCTGGTAATTGCGTT